>NZ_JBLWEP010000022.1:0-21909 GCF_048287355.1 Candidatus Electronema sp. TJ | reverse complement strand
TGCTCACCGGCTCTGCCGGAGATAGTCCGCATAGACCTTGGCAAAGTGCTTGGTCTGCTCCAGCGTGCCGACATTCATGCGGAAGCAGGTCTTGATTGCCGGGGCGACCATAGGCCGCACCAGTATGCCCCGCTCTTTGAGATAGGCAACGGCTCCGTCGCGGTCTTCCGGCTCAACCAGCATGAAATGGGCTGCGCCGGGATACTGCTTCACCTTGTTGGCACGGAAGAAGGCTTCCAGGTAGGGCTTGGCGAGCTGCATGGTCTCCTGCGGGAAACGCCGCCACTCCTCGGCAGCATCGTCAAGCTGCGCACCGGCAGCAACCAAGGCGCAGGCGTTGACATCGAACGGCCCGCGCACCTTGTGCAGCTCGGCAGTCAGGGCAGGATGCGCGATGCTGTAGCCCAAGCGCAGGCCACCCAAGGCAAAGGCTTTGGAGAAGGTGCGCAGGATGATCAGGTTCGGGTAGTCAGCAAGCAGTCCCTGCGCGGTGCTGCCGGTGAATTCAAAGTAGGCTTCATCCACAATCACCGGCAGGTCGGGCCGCAGGCGCAGCACTTCCTCAATCAGCTCCAGCGAGACCGACGCGCCGGTGGGGTTGTCCGGGTTGACCAGCACCGCCAGTTTAGTGGCTTGGGTGATTGCCGCCAAGTAGTCCCGGCGGGGGAAGCGCATGGCCGCATCATAGGGGATGCCGGTCACTTTCGCGCCGATCACCCCGGCAATCTGGGTGAACATGGGAAAGCCTGGCTGGGCCATGACCAGCTCGTCGCCTTCGCCCAGAAAAGCCCGCAGCACCACCTCGATGGCCTGATCCGAGCCGTTGGCAACCATGAGCTGCTCCGGCGCGGCCTGGGTGTAGCGGGCCAGCTTGGGCAGGAAGGCGGTGCAGTCCGGGTAGAGCGAGATGCGGTCGCTGTCAATGAAGTCGTGCAGGGCGGTCTTCACGCAGCCTGGCAGCGGCAGGGTGTTCTCGTTCAGATCAAAGCGCAGGTAGGCCGTGCGGTCAATGTGCGACCACGGCGGCTTATAGGTGGACAGCGCGGCGATTTGGGGTTTGACGTTGAGCATTGTTCTTTCCTCAGCCTTCCGTGACTTATCTTTGTTCAGCGTCATGCGTAAGTTTCTGCATCAGCACAGCGTCGCTTTCACGCCGGGCGGGATGCCTTTTCGGCAGGGGTTCTCTTGAAACACCTCCTTCAAGGCTTTGCCGAGCTGACGGAAGAGGAGCAGCCAGCCTTGCGCAGGCGCAATCTCTTGCCGGACATGCACCATGATGCTGCAATCCAGACCGCCTGCTAAGCCATCAAGAAAGTCGTCCATGTCTTCGGAGAACAGGCCGCCGAGCACATCCTGACCAAGCAGGAAGCTCTGGCGGAACGCGCTGTACGGCTCGGCAAACGGCACGAACTTGACGAACTTGCGGCCCTCAACGCTGACACCCACGCTCAAGGGCTGGCTGTCCAAGTCATCAGCCGCGCTGATACTGCTGCCTGCGCCCTGCACGCCGCAGCGGTTCATGCGGAGAATGAGCAGCTCTTTCAGCGCACGCCCCAGGACAAGACCAGTGTCCTCTGTCACCACATGGCTGGAACTCAGCCGCTCGGCAACAAAATCCACAGCCAGCGTGAAGCCTGCCTCTTGCGCCATTGCCTCCAGCAAGCCGCCAAAACCGCTGACTTGAATGGACGGCCCGACCTTGAAATTGTACATGCCGGGACAGTGCCCGCTGCACTGCACGGCCACGCGCACTCTGCTTTCCGCTGTAGTGCGGACAACTGCGGCGGTCTGCTCAGAAAGCTCCTCAACCACAATGCCGTGCGCCGGAGCGACCTTGCCAGCTGCCGCATCATCCTGAACTGACAGCATTTCCGGCGCAAACATCTTGCTCAGGGCGATGCCGATCGAGCGGAACACGCCTTCCCAAGCATGATGCGGGTCTTCCACCCCGCAGATGCGGATGTGCAGCCGCGCCTGCAAGCCTTGCGCCAAACCACGGAGCAGCTCCAAGAGCGGCACACTCGAAGCAAGCTGCTCGCAGCGCAGACCGAAAAACCACGTGGGATCAAGCTGCTCCACAGTTTCAATCAGCATGTCCGGCTCGGCGGCAATGGCCGCTGTGACTTCCGCGCTGCCGTCGTCAATCATGCCTAAGGCTGCTCCGCTCTCCGCTTGGCGAGGGAATCCAGCAATTGCCCGGCCCAAGGCAAGACCCAACTGCGGCCAGTCATTGCTGTTCCAGAACAAATCAATGCCGCAGCCCATCCGCCAAGCGATATGCTCGACCATGTGGCTGATAAAATCATTCGGCGTGAGCAGCTTCTTCTTGGTCGGCTCACCAAAACGCAGGGCAATCTGATTGGGCAGGAAGGAGGAATAGACTCTGCGGATGCAATCTGACTGTTCAAGCGCAGCAAATGTTGTGCCGCCTGTGGCCACGCCGATGGTGAAGCAGCCAGCCTTGCAGCCTGCCTCTGCGCCGAGCAGTGAATCTTCAATCACGGCGCACTGCGCTGGCGGAATTTCCAAAAGATTGGCGGCGTAGATGTAGGTGTCAGGCGCAGGCTTTGGCCGCAGGTTGTGCAGATCGTTACCGACAATCAGATCAAAATACGCGGCAATGCCAGACTGCGTGACAATCTTGCGCACATCTTCGGTCGGATTGTTGGAGACCACCGCTGTTTTGATGCCCTGCGCCCGGCAGGCGGCAAGAATCTCGACAATGCCCGGATTGACCGGAAAGACTGCCTCCTTGCGGATCTGATTGTACTCAGCAAGAACATCGTCCTGCACGGCATCTGCTGCGGTGATGCTGTGCTCGATCTCGACAAAGGCGAAAATCCGCCGCCAAAATTCAGGCGGATGATAAGCGAATATGGAGCGGATGAACTCTTTTGAGAGATGCACCGGCCTGCCAAGGTGTTTCTTCAGCAGCTCGCCGCAGAGGGAAAGGTCAAGACCGAGGCTGTCTAAAAGAACGCCGTCCATGTCGAAAAGGATGGCCTTGGTTTCGTCTGGCAGCCAGAGGATGTTGTCTAATTGCATCGGAATTTTGAATAAATTTTAGGCAGCCAACTGCAGAGGGAGCTGAAATCTTCCTGCCACGACACCGGCCACAGTCAAATCTTCGTCAATTTTCTCCCACCGCAGCGCATGTCCGCCAAGCTCTAACTGCACTTCTTGGAGCTGCTCATCAGACGCTTGACTGAGAATACGAAATCTGTCGGCAGGAAAGCCGACAACCCGACCATCTGTCAGCTCCATGTAAATCATTCTTTTTTCAACCCAAACACGAATGGCGACGGGTTCAATTGCAAGATTTGTGATATTCATGGTATTTGCAGATCAAAAAATCTCTATTCTCAAACACAAGATATTCTATTTCCCGCACGTCATGCGGCAGCATACCGTGATTGCTGGCCAAACCGACAGGAACAAGCCAGAACTTGCATTCAGTACCTGCGTAGCGGACGTGGATGTGCGTCGGATCATTGCCTTCGTCGGAATAAAAATGGAAACGGAATCGTCCGATTCTCAAAACGGTTGGCATATTGTTTATTTCTTTTTTCCGCCAAAATAGTAACCGGTAATACTGCCAATAATTGTTGAAGAGAATGCCAATATTTCTGAAAAATGTTTATTATCTAATGCGGCCATCACCCAAACCATGAATAAAGCAACATAAGCAAGCATTGTTGATAATAATGGTTCAAGACGTTTGTGCATTCTTTCTGTTTGTGGTTCTACATATCCACTGCCCTCACAAACGTTACATACAAGGCCATGCCTAACTTTATTGGAAAATAAGAGATTTAGGCAGCCAAAATGCTCTTTTACGCAAACATCACAACTGCTCCCATCTTTTCCAGAGTGACAGGAACCTTTTCCTTCGCAATGTGCGCAGGGAATCAATCGTGCCTGAATTTCCCCGTGTTGCACATCATGCGAAATCAGATTATTCTGTTCTTCCATTTACTTCCCAATACAAAACTTAGAAAACACCGCATCCAGCACGTCATCCGGCGTGGTCAGGCCGACGATGTCGGCAAGATGATCAAGGGCGGTCTGGAGGTCAACGGCCAGCAGATCGGCAGGCTCGCCCGCCAGCAGGGTCGCCTCAACTTGAGCGCAGGCGGCCAATGTCTTTTCCAGAATCAGCTTGTGGCGGAGATTGGGTGCACAGGCGGGCTGCTCGTCCATGTCCTCACCGCTGCCCATCGCCGCCTGCCAGACCGCATCCAGCAGGGCCTCGATGCCGCCGCTGCTCTTAGCCGCTGTCCGTACCTGCATTTCTCCAGCAAATTCATGGCTGATCCGCTCCAGCAGGCCGCTGTCCGCCGCGTCCACTTTGTTCAGCACCAAAATACGCTTCTTGCCCGCCAGCGACTGATGCAGCTCGCGGTCAGCGGCGGTCAGCTCCTGCGAGGCATCCAGCACCAGCAGCACCAAATCCGCCTGCTCGACCTTACGCCGCGCCCGCTCAATGCCCAGTCCTTCCACCGCGTCGGCGTGCTCGCGGATGCCCGCTGTATCAACTAAATGCACCGGAATGCCGCGCACCGAAATCAGCTCCTCGATGGTGTCGCGGGTGGTGCCAGGCAGATCGGCGACTAAGGCGCGTTCCTCGCGCAGCAGGGCGTTGAGCAGGCTGGACTTGCCGACATTGGGCCGCCCGGCGATCACCGCCTTGAAGCCCTCGCGGAAAATCCGTCCCTGCTCGGCCAAGGCCAATAGCTGCTGCAAGGGTTGCGCCGCCCGCGTCCGCAGCAACTCCAACAGCGGGCCGCTTTCGAGTATTTCTGCGGCATCATCAGGAAAATCAATCGCCACCTCGACCTGCGCCAGCAGCTCAACCAACGCGTCGCGCACCTCGCTGATCCGCTCGTACAACGCGCCTTGCAGATGCTCGGTCGCCAATTTCGCGCGGGCGGCGGTGCGGGCCTCGATCAAATCGGCCACCGCTTCGGCGCGGGTGAGATCAATTCGCCCGGCAAGAAATGCCCGCTTGGTGAACTCGCCTGGCTCGGCAGGCCGCGCTCCAGCCGCGATGGCCTCGGCAAGAACCGCCTGCAAAACCGGCCAACTGCCGTGGCTCTGGATTTCCGCCACGTCCTCGCAGGTGTAGCTGTGCGGCGCACGCATCAAAACCGCCATCGCCTCGTCCAGCACCGCGCCGCTGCGGTCAAACACCTTGCCGTAGCAGAGACGGTGGCTTTGCCAAGCGTTCTGCGGACGCTGCGGCACAAAGAGCCGCCGCAGGATGCCTTCCGCCTCCGGCCCGCTGATGCGGACGATGCCGATGCCGCCGCTGCCCGGAGCTGTGGCAACAGCGGCGATAGTGTCCTCAGTTTTCAGCCGGGCCGTCATTCTGCTGCCCTTTGCCGCCCTTGCGCGAGAACGGTTTTTTCTTGCCTGGCTTGTAGATCAGCACCTTTTTGAACAACCCTTCACCGACCGAACGGCTGCGCACCTCCTTGTCATCCTGCAAGAGCATATGCACCTCCCGCCGTTCTGAGGGATTGAGCGCGGGAATGGCCTGGGTCATGCCGTCCTCGCGCACTTGGGCGGCCAGCTCCAGCACCCGTTTTTTCAGCTCCTCAATCCGTCGCTCGCGGTAGTCGCCGACCTCAATGGCTAACTTGGTGCGGTCGGGCAGGAGACGGGTGGTCATTTTCCGCAGCAGATACTGGAGGCTGTCCAAGGTGCGGCCTTCCTGCCCGGTGAGGATATCCTGATGCTCGCCGCTGACTTTACAGACTACGGTCTGATTTTCCAGCTCCACAGTCACGCTGGACGGGCAGCTCATCAGCTCCAGCAGCTTGGCCACATCCTGCCGCACCGCTTCAAGGGCTTCGGCAGTCGGCGGCACGTAGGGGCCAAGCTCTTCCGCTGGAACTTCTTTGCTTTCGGATGCTACCACCTCTTTCTGCCGCTCAACCTTCTCCGGCTGCGGCTTCGGCGCAGGCTTTTTCTGCTCTCTCAGAGGCCGCTCTTTTTTCTTCGGCGGGGTCTTAGCTGGGGCAGGTTCCGCTGGCGGAACCGCTGCCTCAGCTTCCGGGCGGACGGACTCAGCAGCAGGCTTCGGCTGCCCTTTGCGGCTCACTCTGATCCGCGCCCGCTTCCGGCAGAGGCCGAAAATGCCGGGCGAGCCGGTCTCCAGCACATCAATGATCAAATCCTCCTGCGCGGCAGCCAGCTCCTTGCAGGCATTCACTATTGCGTCGGCAACATTGCTGCCGTAGAAATCCTGTTCTTTTGCCATGATGGCACCTCAATGCGGGACAGCCTCGGCGGCGGTCTGCCGGTTGATGAGCTGCTGCTGAAGAATGGACAGCAGGTTGCTGACAAACCAGTAGAGCACCAGCCCGGAGGCGAAATTGACAAACATGACCGTGAAAATAACCGGCATCATCTGCATCATCTTGGCCTGCTGCGGATCGGCGGTGGTCGGGGTCATCTTCTGTTGGAGGAACATCGTGCCGCCCATCAGCAGGGTGAGCACCGGAATGCCTTGCAGCCAAGGAATCTCGAAGCCAAGCATCAGGCGGTCAGGCGCGGATAGGTCGTTGATCCAGAGCATGAAGGGCGCATGGCGCAGCTCGATGGCCGCCATCAGCACCTTGTAGAGGGCGAAGAAGAAGGGAATCTGAATCAGCATCGGCAGGCAGCCCCCGAACGGATTGACCTTGTACGTCTTGTACATGGCCATCATCTCCTGATTCATCTTCGCCGGGTCGTCCTTGAACTTCTCCCGCAGCTTGGCCACCTTGGGCTGAATCTTCTGCATGTTCTTCATCGACTTCATGCCCTTGTGCGTCACCGGCCAGAAAGCCCCTTTGACCGCGCAGGTGAGCAGGATGATGGCGATGCCGTAATTGCCAAAGATGCCGTGGAAAAAATTGAGCAGCCAAAGCATCGGCCTTGCCAGCGGACTGAGCCAGCCGAAGTTGATTGTCTCTTCCAGTCCGTAGCCGACTTCCTTCAGCAGCGAGAGTTTTTTCGGGCCGAAATAGCCTTCGTGCTCGAACACGGCGGATACGCCCGGAGCCAGCTCTTTCTGGCCTTCGCTAAGAACAGTGCGGATGTGCTGCTCGCCGGAGCGGCTGATGCTGATGCTGCCGCTGCCGCTCTTCTCCGGCAGCAGGGTGAGCATGAAATAGCTGTCCATGTGCCCGGCCCAGCCGATTTCGCCCTGCACCAGCAGCGGCCCTTGCGCCAGCTCTTTGAGCGGGATTTCATGCAGCTGCTTGTTGACATAGACCGTCGGGCCGCTGAAAAGGCCGTTGCTGGCTCCGGCGGTGAACGGCCCGTTGCTCATGGACAGGGCCGGAAGCACCCGCGCCGGAGCCGAGCCGCTGTTGCTCACGGTGGCGACGCTGCCGATCAGGTAGCTGTCGGCATGAAAAGTCAGCTTGCGCTCAATGCGCAGGCCGCCCGCCAGCTCGGCCCGCAGGATCAGGCTGCTGTCGCCCTGCGTGAGGCTGACCGCTGTTTTCTCCGCCTTGAACAGAGGCATCTCGCTGGCCGCCCCGCCGTCCAACGTGAAGGCCAGCGGCAAGTCCGCCGGATTGCTGACCGTGATCAACTCCACCGGCGGCGCGTTCTTATCCCGCGTCTGGCGGTAATT
This sequence comes from Candidatus Electronema sp. TJ, assembly GCF_048287355.1. Lineage (NCBI taxonomy): Bacteria > Pseudomonadati > Thermodesulfobacteriota > Desulfobulbia > Desulfobulbales > Desulfobulbaceae > Candidatus Electronema > Candidatus Electronema sp. TJ. The sequence continues at coordinate 14,282 of NZ_JBLWEP010000022.1, read as the reverse complement.
TTTGAGAATGAAGCTCTTCAGGCCGCCGCCCTGCTCGAAGAAGACCGCCTTGTAGAGCGGGGTCTCCACCTTGATCTCGCGGGCATCGGCATTGACAGCCACTTGCGCTGCGGCGGGCATGGACGCTGCTTGCTCCTGGGTCTGCGCCGGAACAGCGGCGGACTGAGCTGCGCTCTGCTGCCGCCCCTCAAGAGGCGCGACTGGCTTGGGCGGGGGAAATAAATACTGCCAGCCCAGAAGGATGAGCATGGAAAGAATGATGGCCAGCAAGGCCCGGTAGGTGTCCATTGTTGTATTGTGTCGGTCGAAAAGGAAAAGTCCGGCGGAACAGCGGCAGTTCTGCGGCGTTATTCAACCGGATCATAGCCGCCTGCGGCGAAGGGATGGCAGCGCAGGATGCGCCGCACGGCCAGCAGGCCGCCCCGCCCCGCGCCGTGGCGGGTCAGTGCTTGAACCGCGTATTCGGAACAGGTGGGGATGTAGCGGCAGCAGGGCGGAAAAAGCGGGGAAATGCAGAGCTGATAGCCGCGTACAAGCAGCAGGCAGCAGCGCACGGCCAAGCTGCTGCGGCCACACTCAGGCTGCCGCTGCATCGCGCCGCTCCGGCAGGCCGGTCAGCACCGCCACCGCCGCCCGCACCTCGTTCAGGCCATCAAGAGTGAATTCAGGCCGCACGGCAAAGACGATGTCGCTGGAGCCGGGGAAAATCTCCCGGTGCAGGCGGAAGGTTTCGCGGACAAGCCGCTTGATCCGGTTGCGGCGCACAGCACAGCCGGTCTTACCCGGCACGCTGATGCCGAGACGGCTGCCCGGCTGGCTGCCGCTCAGGCAGACTAACTGGAAGCCCGGCCCGCGCAGCCGCCTGCCCTGCCGGTACACCAGGCTGAACTCTCCGCTCTTCCTGAGCAGGCAGGATTTGGGCAGAGCGAAGGGCTTCATGCGGATCAGGCGGAGAGCCGCTTCCGTCCCTTGGCCCGCCGCCGCCGGATCACGGCCCGACCGGATTTGGTGCTCATGCGCTCGCGGAATCCGTGAGTGCGGGCGCGTTTGATATTGCTGGGCTGAAATGTTCTCTTGCTCATGATCTGGGTTCCTGATGCTGATGTTGATGAATGTTCCGGGCCTGCTGTCCTGCTGCCTTGCTCAGAAATTCCGCTGCACGGGCAATGTTTTCATGGACAGGGAGAGCTGCGGTGTGCACAATACGGGCAGACAGAGGCCACCGTCTTGAATTGAAACTTTTTATTCTACTCAGCGGCGGCTGGGCTGTCAAATTATTTCCCTCTGGAACGGAGAAAGGCGATGAGCACAGCAGCGGAACCGCTTCGGCTGACGGAGCTGGCGGCGTATCAGGAAGGATCGGTGGTAAGCAGGACGCTGCTTGCCAAGCTCACGGGCACCGTGACCCTCTTTGCCTTTGCGCAGGGACAGGGCCTGAGCGAGCACACCGCGCCGTTTGACGCGATGGTGCAGATCCTTGAGGGCGAGGCGGAGATCACCCTTGCCGGCCAGCTGTTCCGGCTGGGAGCAGGCGAGATGCTCATCATGCCCGCGCAGCAGCCGCACGCCCTGCGCGCGCTCACGCCCTTCAAGATGCTGCTGACTATGATACGGTCATGAGCGGACCGCGTCCGCCAGCCCGTACTTGGCCGCGTAGCCCCTCGGCGTGACCATCTTGCCCTGAAAAGCGAAGGTCGCGCTGTTGCCGATGATCACCGTGCTCTGCATCCCGATCTCCTCGTCCAGCATCCTGGCCAAGGTGCTCAGGCGCACGCTCTCATGCGGGCGGCCCACGCCGGTGACGATGCCTGCCGGGGTCTCCGGTACGCGGTGCTCCAGCATGATCTCCTGCGCCCGGACGATCTGGCTGGAGCGTCTGCCGGACTTGGGATTGTAGAGGACAATGACGAAGTCGGCGGCGGCGGCGGCGTGGAGGCGTTTTTCAATCAGCGGCCACGGAGTCATCAGGTCGGAGAGGCTGACAGCGGCGAAATCGTGCATCAGCGGTGCGCCGAGCACGGCGGCGCAGGCGTTGAGGGCGGCGATGCCGGGGATGATTTCAATCCCGCAGGTGCTGCCGTTTTCTTTCGCCAGCTCATAGACCAGCCCGGCCATCGCGTAGATGCCCGGATCGCCGCCGCAGATCAGGGCGACGCGCTTGCCCTCATCTGCCAGGGCCAGAGCGCGGCGGCAGCGGTCAATCTCCTGCATCATGGCCGAGGAAAGCACGTCCTGCTCAGGCCGGACAAGGTGCGCGATCAAATCCAGATAGGTGCGGTAGCCCGCGACCACTTCAGCCTGCTCGACAGCCAGCCGGGCGCGGGGCGTGATCAGGTCTGCCGCGCCTGGGCCGATGCCGACCACGGCGAGCAGGCCGGTCTTGACGGGTTCTGCTGCGTTCATAAAAATAAACGGTTAGGGAAACTTGTTCGGATGATGCGCACAGGCCAAAAAGCTCCTTGCGCCTGTTCCCGGCAAGATGGTAAACAGAACCGGACGCTGCGGCATGTCCGCCGGAAAAAAATTCCGCTCACTATACTCTATTGCCTTAGCCCTTGGGAGATAAAAAATATGGCTGCTGTTGCCCCGTTCCGCGCTCTGCGCTACAACCCCGCCAAGATCGAGCGGCTGGATGATGTCTTCACCCCGCCCTACGACATCATCTCTGCCAAAGACGGGGAGAAGCTGCGGCAAAAGAACCCCTACTCGATGATCAACCTTGACCTGCGCAACACGGCTCAGGATGAAACAGCGGACGATGGCCGCTATCAGCAGGCCTGCGACCGTTTCACAGCCTGGCAGGAAGAGGCGGTGCTGGTTCGCGACGCGCAGCCCGCCATCTACCTCTACAGCATCGAGTACCAGCATCCCAACGGCAGGCGGCTGACCCGCAAGGGCATCGTTGCGCTGGTCGGATTGGCCGAATTTAGCGAGGGCATCGTCCGACCGCACGAAAAGACCTTTGCCGGGGTGATCGGCGACCGCCTCAAGCTGATGGAGACCTGCGCCGCCCAGTTCAGCAAGATATTTTCCATCTACTCTGACCCGCAGCAGGAGGTCATCCGCTGCTTGGAGCAGGCGCAGGAGCCGCAGCCGTTCTTGCGGGTCAAGGACGGCAACGCCAACAGCCACACTCTCTGGCGGGTGACAGACGCGGCGGCGATTGCCAAGGTGCGGCAGTTCTTTGCTGACAGGCCAGTGTACATTGCCGACGGCCATCACCGCTACACCACCGCCTTGGAACACCGCCGCCGGATGCTGGCCGCCAATCCTGAGCTGCCTGCTGATCATCCCTGCAACTTCATTATGATGTACCTCTGCGGCTGCGAGGATCCCGGCCTGTCCGTGCTGCCCACGCACCGCTTGCTGCGCTGGCCCGGCGAGATGAGCGCGGACGCGCTGGCGGCGAAGATGAGCGCAGGGCTGGATGTGGCGGAGATCACTCAAGGCAGCCGCGAAAGCCTGCTTGCCGAGACCTTCAACCGCATGGACGAGGCTGAGGCGGACAGCGGTCTGCCCGCTTTCGGGGTCTATCATCCGGGCGAGAACCGCTCCTTCCTGCTCGCCGCCACGCCGCAGACCTTCGCCGCCAGTCCAGCCTTGACGGCCAAGCCGGAGGTGCTGCGCGGCTTGGATGTGGTCGTGCTCTCTGACTTCCTCATTCAGGAGCAGCTTGGCCTCAGCCACGAGCAGTGCGTGCGCGAGAAGCTGGTCAGCTACATCAGCGACCCGGACGAGGCCATTGACGCGGCGGTCAAGCAGAGCGTGGCCGAGGACGGACACACGCCGCTGCTCTTTCTCCTCAATCCGACCAAGGTGGCGCAGGTGCTGCAGGTGGCGGACAGCGGCAATATCATGCCGCACAAGTCCACCTTCTTCTACCCGAAGATCCTCACCGGCCTGCTGATCAGGAAGCTGGACGAGGCGGTGCGCCTGTGATTCCTTGAAAAGACCGCTTGCCTGACGCAGGCCTGCGCAGGAGCGGCGATCAGGAAAGGAACGCCTCAGGATCACAGGACTTTCCTCTCCGCTTGAAAGGCTGAATTTCCTGCCTTGGATGCCGTTTTCCCCGCATCGAACGGCTCATTCCCCGCATCGAATGCCTCATTGCCAGCTGGAAATGAGGCATTGCCAGCTGGAAACGTGCCATTGCCAGTTGGCAATGAGGCATTGCCAGCAAGGAATGAGGCGTTGCCAGCTGGCAATGAGGCATTTCCAGTTGGCAACGTGTCATTGCCAGCAAGGAATGAGGTATTGCCAGCTGGCAATGGGGCATTTCCAGTTGGCAATGAGGCATTGCCAGCAGGGAATGAGGCATTTCCAGCTGGCAATGGGGCGTTCCCAGCAGCGAACAGCGGGCAGCAAACCGCTGCAACCACTGTCAACGCCGCCATGAGATCCTTGCCAGCAGGGAATAAGGCGTTGCCAGGTGGCAATGGGGTGTTCCCAGCAGCGACCGGCGGACAGCAAACCGCTGAACTGCTATCAACGCCGCCGTGAGATTTTTCCGAGGACAGGCTTCTTTGCCTTGCGGCAGCAAAGTCCTTGACAGACCTGCCGCGCCAGCTTAGGATGATTGGCTGAACGTTGCACGGCATCTCAACCAGTTAAAGCAAGGAGGCAGCGCATATCATGCCGACAGGCAGCGAACCCCCGGAGTCAATCCCAGAAGATATTCTCGCCTGTTTTATCAAGGTGCTGGAGGAGCGGAAGGTTCCAGCAGAGGACAGGGACAGCTGGCTGCGGGACATGGCCGGACAGCACAAGGAGCTGCTCCTGCTCTTGGACAGCCCGCAGATGGCGCGGCTGCCGAACGAGGCGGCGCAGGCCGTTGCGGCAGGCAGTTGGAGCAGGGCCGAGACGTTGCTGGAAGAGGCCGCCGCTGAGATTCAGGCCGGGCTGGCCCTCCTTCAGCGCATTCAGCTGCGTCACGCCAGGGCCGCCGAATGCTGGATGCAGGCCGCTGACCTGCTGCCGCAGGAGCGCAAGGCGGAACGCGCCCGCTGGCTGCACAACGCGGCCTATGACCTGCACCGCATCGGCTTCCACAGCGAAGCACTGCCTCTCTTTGAGGAGAGCTTGGGACTCAGCGTGGAGAGCGGCGACAGCAAGGGTGAATGCGTGACGCTGAACAACTTGGCCGCAGCCGCCTACAAGATAGGCGATTATGACAAAGCCAGGAGCTGCTTGGAACGGAGTCTTGCCATCAGCTTGGAGACCGGCGACAAGGCGGCGGAGGCAGTGACCTGCTGGAACATCGGCATGGCCTGCGCGGAGCAGAACGACCTTGCCGCTATGGAGCGGTATATCAGACGCGCCAAGCAGCTTGCGGAGGAGGTGTTTGGCGGCGGCCAGCCGCCTGATGCTGGATCAGCAGAGACGTGACCGACTGTCCGTGCGAACAGCCGCTGTTGACTGAGGACACCCTCTTCAATGGCCGGCTTGCCTGCCGCCAGCATCGGCAGGGCTACCGCTTCTCAGTGGACGCGGTGCTGCTGGCCCACTTCTGCCGTCCAGCAGCGCGGAGCAGGGTGCTCGACCTTGGCTGCGGCTGCGGGGTCATCAGCCTGATTCTCTGCCACCGCCATCCTGAGCTGCGCCTGACCGGACTGGAATTGCAGCCCGCCTTGGCCGAGCTGGCCCGGAGCAACGCCGAGGCCAATCAGCTTGGCGGCCGCTTCGCTGTCCGGCAGGGCGACCTGCGCCGGATCGGCGAGCGCATCCTGCCGGAGTCCTTTGATCTGGTGGTCAGCAACCCGCCCTACCACCGGGTCGGCGGCGGCAGAATCAGCCGGGAGGACGAATGCGCCTTGGCCAGGCATGAGCTGGCCGCTGACCCGGACTCGGTGCTGGCGGCGGCGGCCTTCGCAGTGAAAAACCGGGGCGCGGTCTGCTGCATTTATCCGGCGGAGCGCTTGGCTTCGGTGCTGGCGGCGATGACGCGCAGCAGACTGACTCCCAAACGCCTTCAGCCGGTGCACAGCTGCCCCGAAGATGGCCAAGCGCGGCTAACGCTGATCGAGGCGGTGAAGAACGGCGGCGAGGGCCTGCGTCTGCTGCCGCCCCTGCATGTCTATCAGCGCAGGAACGGGCCATATTCGCCGGAGGTGGCAAGGATGTACGAAGCCGCCGCATGAGGCTTGCGTCAATCGCCGCCCGCTGCTTGCGGAGCGGCCAGCTCCCCGCAGACCGCCGCGAGCAATTCCCACAGTTCGGGCCATCGCTCTTTCGGCACAGTCAGCCGGACAAGCCCCTGCTCGACATCCACAGTGGAGAGCACGGCCAAGCCGTCGTAGCCTTCAAGCAGGAAGCGGAACAGGCTGATGCGGTCAGTACGGATGCGGAGGAAAAAGGTGCGCATGATCTGAGCTTGAGGGACGTTGAAGCCGGAGGAGAGCAGGATGCGCCTCCTCCGGCAGCAAGGAAAAATCAGACCTTCAGCGAGGCATCGACCCCGCCAAGCAGGTCTTGATGACGCTCCAGCACCGGCGCAACCACCTCGTCCAGGAATTCCTCAGTCTGCTGGGCGGCCCGGCCTGTGAACTCCTGATGATTGCCAAGCAGCTCCTCCAGCTCGTCCAAGGAATAGGGCACACGCTTGTCCTTGGCCAGCCGGAGCAGCAGGTCGTTGTCCAAACCTTCTTCCTTCACCGCCAGACCGGCAGCGACAGAATGCTCGCGGATGACCTCGTGCATCTCCTGACGGCTTTGCCCTCGCTCGACACAGGCCATGAGGATTTTCTCCGTGGCCATGAAGGGCAGCTCGACCCGCAGATGCTTTTCAATCTGCTTCGGATAGACCACCATGCCGCTGGTGATGTTGACGTAAAGTTTGAGAATTGCGTCGGTGAGCAGGAATGCTTGGGCCATGTCCATGCGCCGGATGGCGGAATCGTCCAGCGTCCGCTCAAACCACTGGTTGGCGGCGGTGGCGGCGAAATCGGCAGGCAATCCCATCAGCTTGCGGGCCAAGCCGGTCATGCGCTCGGAGCGCATCGGGTTGCGCTTGTAGGCCATGGCCGAGCTGCCGACCTGCTTCTGCTCGAACGGCTCTTCTTGCACTTTCAGGTTGGAGAGCAGGCGCAGATCAACGGCGAATTTGTGCGCTGACGCGCCGATGCCAGCCAGCGTCTCGGCGGTCTTCATGTCCAGCTTGCGCGGATAGGTCTGCCCAGTGACCGGAAAGACCTGATCAAAGCCGAGCTTCTCCGCCACGCGCCGGTCGAGTTCGCGCACCTTGGCGTGGTCGCCGTGAAACAGCTCAATGAAGGTGGCCTGCGTGCCGACCGTGCCTTTCGCGCCCCGCGCCTTGATCTGCCGCTCCAAGGACTCGATATATTCCAAGTCCATGAGCAAATCTTGGATGTACAAGGTGTTGCGCTTGCCAACGGTAGTCGGCTGGGCGGGCTGATAATGGGTGAAGCCGAGCGTGGCCATGTCCTTGTACGTGCGGCAAAACTCGGCCAGATTGGCGATGACGTTGACCAAAGCCTTCTTGATCAGACGTAACGCTCTCTTCTGGATGATCAAGTCAGTGTTGCAGACCACAAACTGCGAGGTCGCGCCAAGATGAATGATGGCCTCTGCTTTCGGGCACTGCTGGCCGTAGACATGGACATGAGCCATGACATCATGGCGTATCTCCTTCTCTTTCGCCGCCGCCGCCGCAAAATCGACATCATCCACATGGCTTTTCAGCTCGTCCACCATCTCTTGGCTGACCAGTTCCAAACCCAGCTCGTGCTGCGCCTCGGCCAAGGCCACCCAGCACCGCCGCCAGGTGGTGAACTTGAAGCGTTCAGAGAAAAGCTCCTGCATTTCTCGGCTGGTGTAGCGGCTGACCAAAGGCTCCTGATATATGTCGTGATTCATGGCGATGTGTTGCGGCTGAAGGTTGATGTGCGGGGAAGAATTGGCGGTATTTAAGCGCAATCCGCTGGAAAAGTCCACAGCGAAGGGTGAATGCGGGGCTGTTTCAAATTGACCCGGCGGACAGATCAGCATATAATCTGCATCATTATGCAGCCCGGCCAAAAGGGCGGATTCCTCCGCAACCGACAGTGACGCAGGAGCGCAGCTGTGGATTATTTCCTCCAGAACCTGATCAACGCCCTTCAGTGGGGCAGTTTTTACGCCGTGATCTCCATCGGCTATTCGATGGTCTATGGTGTGCTGATGCTCTTCAACTTCGCCCACGGCGACATCTTCATGACCGGCACCTACATCGGCTGCGGCGTGGCCGCATTGCTGCTGGCCTTGCTCGGTCCTTTTCTGCCGGGCTGGGCGGTGTTCCTGCTCACGGTGGCCGTCACCATGTTCGTCGCCGCATGGCTGGGTGTGGCGGTGGAGCTGGTCGGCTACCGGCCCCTGCGTCACGCGCCCCGCGCCTCCGCCGCCATCACCGGCCTGATGATCGGCATCATCTTGGAGACCGGCAATCTGATCCTGCTCGGCACCAAGCGCTTGAGTTTCCCATCCCTGATCGAACAGCAGACTTGGCAGCTCGGCGGAGTCCATTTCACTAATGTCAAGGTGCTGATTATTGCGGTGTCGCTGGTCTTGATGCTCAGTCTGCACGCCTTCATCCATAAAAGCAAATGGGGCATGGCGATGCGGGCCATGTCTTATGAATTCCACGCCGTGCCGCTGATGGGCATTCCGGTCAACGTGCTGGCTCCGCTCACTTTTGCCATTGGTGCAGGGCTGGCCTCAGTGGCAGGCATTCTCTATGGCCAAGCCTATCCGGTGCTTGATCCGCACATGGGCGTTTTGCTTGGCTGGAAGGCCTTTGTCGCCGCCATTCTCGGCGGACGCGGCTCGATCATGGGTGCGGCCTTGGCCGGGTATCTGCTCGGCGCGATAGAAATTTTCACCGCGATGATCTTCCCGTCCTCCTTCCGCGACCTGATCGCCTATTCGATCATTCTGGTGATCTTGACTTTCCGTCCGCGCGGCTTTTTCGGCATGGCCCACAGCACACAGCTCCGGCTGTGAGCGGCATCCTCCAGCATTCGCAGCGGAGCAGGCCAAGTCTGCTCCGCATTCTCATATTCAGAATTTGACACGTGGAGCCTTCCCATGAGCGACCTGAAAAAGATGTACACCACCATCCTCGGCGATTCCTTCCCGATGGAGATGACCATTTCTTTCGGCGGCCAGACCTTGGTGTACCGCAAGAAGACCTGGGCCATTCCCCAGGAGGACGGCACAGTTGACGAGCGCGGCCTGCGCTACGGCGAGAACCCAGATCAGGAGGCGGCCCTGTACGAGCTGGTCAACGGCAACCTCGTGCTCGGCAACTGCAAGTACATTGAGCCGGGCAAAGGGCTGGTCAGCGGCATCCGTGTGGAGGATATGCTGCAAGTGGGCAAACATCCAGGCAAGATCAACCTGACTGACGTGGACAACGGCCTTAACATCATCAAGTATCTGATGGATAAACCTGCGGCGGTGATCCTCAAGCACAACAACCCCTGCGGCGCAGCTGTTGGCGCAACCTTGGCCGAGGCCTACAACCGCGCCAACCGGGCCGACCGCATCGCCGCGTTCGGCGGAGCGGTGGTCACCAGCCGGGCGATTGACAAAGCGACAGCCGAGCTGATGAGCCAAAATTATCTGGAGGTAGTCTGTGCCCCGGACTTTGAAGAGGGTGCGCTGGACATTCTCGCCAAGGCCAAGAATCTGCGCATCATCCGCATTGACGGCATCAAGCGGCTGGCTGAGTTTGAAACCTGCCGCTTTGTGGACTTCAAATCTTTGATTGACGGCGGCATCATTGTCCAGCAGTCGGCGGTTAATGCCATCCGCTCTGCGGCTGATCTGAAACCGGCGTTCGCCACTTGGAAAGGCAAAGAATACCGCTGTGAGCGCCAGCCTGACCAGCGCGAGTTAGACGACATGATCTTCGGCTGGGCCGTGGAGCATGGAGTCACCTCCAACTCGGTCATCTACGTGAAGGACGGCTGCACAGTGGGCATCGGCACCGGCGAGCAAGATCGGGTCGGCGTGGCGGAGATAGCAGTTTACAAGGCGTATGTGAAATATGCGGACATTTGCTGCTTTGATCGGTTCGGTATCCCCTACGCAGACTTGGCTCTTGAAGTCGGGCAGGGCAAGCGGGATGCGGCGGACAAAGCGGAGATTGATGCGAAGGTGAAGGCGGACCGGGCAGGGCTGCCCGGTTCCGTTATGATCTCAGATGCCTTCTTTCCCTTCCGCGATGCAGCGGATGTGGGTATTCGCGAGGGAGCAACCGCCATTTTGCAGGCAGGCGGCTCCATGCGGGATTATGCCTCTATTGAAGCCTGCAACGAAGCCCGCCCGCAGGCGGCGATGATGTTCACCGGCTGCCGGGCGTTTAAGCATTGAAGAAAAATAACCGTTGTTCCTGCTGTCTTTTATAGACAGCAGGAGGAAGTTACAGTGTAGCTTTAACAAGCACCCCAAGAAGGGCTTTTAGTTTGCCGTATGGATAGACGACAAACTCAACTTTCTTGTCGTCAGCCATCGCCGTGAGTGCTGTCGCAAACATTCCATCGTTATCTAAACTAGGATACAACACAAAATTGGTGCCCAGTGTCCATCCTGAATCATTGCATGTAATCTCCAAGAGACGATACATGCCTGCAGCCGGCGCATTGTCAGGTGTGCCTGTGCCTAAATATACTGAGCCTACTTTTGTAATCGTTCCATCGTTACACGTAGTCCCATACTGATAAGCGTAGGAACTTGTTGCAGCCAAGGCCAGAAAAGACAGCCCGGCGACGGCCCCTGCCAAAAATCTGTTTTTTGTTTTCATCTTGCTATCCTCCAAGAATTTGAATCTTCCGCCGATGTCAGGCATCCTGCTGTTTTCAGGCTTTTTCTCTTCATTCTGCTCATGCATGGGCCGTGCATCGTACCAATCTGACTCCTTTATTTACTTATACCTCCGGCAGAATGGCTTGTCAATATATCTTGTCAAAAAGGCTGCGCAAATCATGCAGGTTTAGAAAAAACGATTTTACCCGCAATAAGAAGGAGCAAGAATACTCAAATGTCCTGCTCATAGGGCATCTTTGGTTCCTGAACCTGAACCCTCACTAATCCTCGCACTGAGTTGGCGGTATAAATCTCTGCCGCCATACGCACCTCATTCACGGTCAGCACCCGCTCTGCCGTTTTATTTTGCTCCAGCAGCATACGCCGAAACGTTCCCGCCAAAAGGCCGCAGCTCACCGGCGGCGTGAAAAGCGGGCCATCTTTCTCCAGCCGGACAAAGAGGTTGGTGATGCTTCCTTCCGTCACTTGCCCAGCGGTATTGACAAAAAGCACTTCGTGAAAGCCCTGCGCAACGGCTCTGCTGCGCTCCAGGTCGTACAGCCCCCGCCGGGTAGTTTTATGAAAGCGGTGCGGATCAGAGAAATCAATCCGCTCCGGCGAAAAAACCGCTTTCGGCAGCTGCGCAGGAGGAGGCTCTGTCGGCAAAGCAGCAGATGTTATTTCAAATCTGCCGTCGCGGTGCAGGAGCAGGCGGACTCGCAGCCGTTCGTTCCGCTTTCTGGCTGCCGCCGCTATCAGTTCTTCCCGTGCTTCGTTAATATCGCAGCAGAAATGGAAAAATCGGGCTGAATCCGCCAGCCTCTCCAAATGGTAATCAAGGAGGAAAAAGCCGCTTTCCGGCTGCCAGAGCAAGGTTTCGATGAGCTGGAAATCCGGCTCATTTTTTGTTAGAAAATTCCCTTTGAGCAGACATTCCGCCCACTCCTCTTCTGGCTGCGAATCGGCGACAATGCCGGAGCCAATGCCCATGCGGCCCCTGCCTCGTTCCAGCTCCACCGTGCGGATCGGCACGTTGAAACAGCTTTCTTTGCAGCTGGTGAAACCGACTGCGCCGCAATAGACACCGCGCTGCTGCTGCTCCAGCTCGTGGATGATTTCCATTGTTCTAATTTTGGGCGCACCAGTAACCGAGCCGCACGGAAATAAGGCTGTGGCAATCTGGCGGAACGATGGTGCCGCCCCGGCTTGAATGCCGTCAATGGTCGAGGTCATTTGCAGCAGCGATTCGTAGATCTCCACCTCGAACAGGGCGCGGGGAATAACCTGCCCGCCGCTGGATTCGTGGAGCAGGCGGCCCAAATCGTTGCGGAGCAAATCAATAATCATCACGTTTTCACTCCGATTCTTTGGGTCGGCCTGAAGCAGCGTCCGCCGCTCCTCATCCTCGGCAGTGGTTCGGCCTCGGCGCAGGGTGCCTTTCATAGGCCGCACTTGCACTTTCTCTGCGTCGGCACGGAAGAACAACTCTGGAGAGAAGCTGAGGATGTCCCGCCCATGAAATCGAATCCACGCGCTGTAGCAGACTGATTGATTGCGGCGCAGGGCGCGGTACAACGCTGCTGCTGCGCCATGAAAAACAAAATCGAAATGAAGGGTGAAGTTGACCTGATAACTATCCCCAGCTTGGATGTACTCTTGGATTTTCTCAACTGCGCGCAAATATTCTTCTTGAGAAATGCTTGTCCGCAACTCCTTGCAGGCAAAGGAATCTTCTGCCGTGCTCTCCTCGCTTGGCCATGTGCCGCCGCTGCATAGGCCGGTCTGATGATCGAAAATCAGCGGCTCCTCATAGATGCCAAACACAGCCAATGGCCGACTGTCTTTGGCAAGAAAACGGCGCAGCCGGGGTTCCAACAAATAGCCGAATTCATAATCCAGCCACCCGGCCAAATACAAGCCTTGCTGCCGAAACTGATCGACCTGCTCTAAGAATGCTGCTGCGTCATCGCCAGAATGACAAAGAAGATGGCTGCTTGGATTATGGAAAAGGAAGGAGCGGTGATTCTCTTGCGTGACTCTGGAGCTTTCCAAAAAAACAACATCATCCTGCTGGGCGAGCCAAGAGCTGAGGCGGAGGATATCGGCATCGCTGAAGGGTTTCAATGCGGCGCGTCAGAGATTTTTTTGCCATGTTCCCACAGCTCTTCCTGCGAAGAGCCATCTTTGGCCGTGAACATTCCTTTGCCGTGCTTTTTGCCATTTACCCAGCCGCCGGAATATCGAGTGCCATCTGCGTAGCTCATGATGCCGTTGCCATGCGGCCTGTTGTCCTGCATCTCGCCGAGATATTTGTTGCCTGTCTTGGTGATCACAGCGCAATTTCGGCGGCATTGCCCTTCCTCCATCACGCCGTCCAATGTCAGGAAGATCTTGTTCTTGGCAAACCAAAGCAGCTGTCCCGGTCCGCTGGCCTTGCCGTCTTTGCATTCGCCTGACCATGATACTGCTTCATCAGGAATCGGCTGGGGATTTCTGATCTGACAGCCAGTTCTTAGATCTGCAATCCAATACTGCTCAGCCGCATGAATCAAGGATGCGCAGCAGAGCATGCCGATGACAAAAAATATTTTCCGTTTCATTTCTTTTGTCCATTCTCCCACGTCTCTTCTTGAGAAGATCCGTCTTTGGCAGTGTATTTCCCTTTGCCGTGCCGTCGCCCTTCTGACCACTCTCCTTCATATTTGCTGCCGTCCTCATATATCATAACACCAGGACCATGCGGTACATCATCTTTAAATTCTCCAGTGTATTTATGCTTGCCATCGGTAGAGGATAACTCTCCTTTGCCATGCATCTTGCCATTTTTCCATTCGCCGGAATACACTTCTCCGCTGGCAAATTTCAAGGTTCCTTTGCCGCTCCGCTCGCCGTCTTTGAATTCGCCTTCATATTTGCTGCCGTCAGCACGGGTGATTTCGCCTTTGCCATGCGGCAGGTTGTCCTTCATCTCCCCAGTGTAGCTGTCGCCGCTCTTCATTTTGACAGCGCATTCCTGAGCGCAGCGGCCATCGTGCAGCACCCCGGTGATGGTGCTTTGCAGTTCGCTGTGGCTATACCATTCCAAGGTGCCTTTGCCCTCAGCGTTGCCGTCTTTGCATTCGCCTGACCAAGTTATGGATTCATCCGAGGCAGGAACAGGGTTCCACACCTTGCAGCCGGTCTTGGCATCGGCAATCCAGCCGCCTTGAGCACTGGTGTTCCCGCTGTCTTCAGCGTGGGCAAAGGCGGAGGAAAGGCAGAACAAAAAAGCAGTCATCATATATTTCATCGCAATCACCATAATGCGTTTATTCTCTGGATCAACTGGCTGTTTGCCAAACAGAAGGCCGATGCTGCCGAGCTGTGAAAGATGCGTGCCGAACAAGAACCTTCGGCTGTCATGCAGTAGCTTTCTTCTGCTGAGCAATAGAAGGTTGCTGCCTATCTTAATCCCTTTGCTGTCAAACAGCAGAAGGTGTTTG
>NZ_JBLWEP010000021.1:6926-22306 GCF_048287355.1 Candidatus Electronema sp. TJ | reverse complement strand
GCATAAGGTTTATGCTCCTCCTTCCGCCCGGCATGCGCAAGAAACTTTTCCGTGAACAGCAGAGGTCACAACTTGGGTTACTTCGTCAGCATTCTGCTGATGTCCTTGGCCTTATCGATCTTGTCCTGCACAGCGGAAATCTCACGCGCCACAGGCAGCCGCTTGGCGATGCCTTCCATGCCGGTCGCCTCCTCCACCTCGTTCAGGCCGTTCTTGAACGAGCGGATGGCTTTGCCCAGACCTGCACCGAGTTCCGGCAGCTTCCTGCCGCCGAAAAGCAGGAAGGCGATGGCGAGAATAACGACCAATTCAGGGGTTCCAAGTCCAAACATGATGCCGCGCTCCTGCGGGAAGGGAAGGTTGTCGAAGAGCCTCAGCTCTCTTTGCCGCTGTCCTTGTCTTTATCTGCAATCGCCTTGGAATCGCTGTCTGGACTCTTGACGCTGTCCTTGAAGTTTCTGATTCCTTTGCCGATGCCGGAACCAATCTCCGGCAGCTTGCCTGCGCCGAAAATGATCACAATGATGACCAGAATGATGATCAGCTCAGGCATTCCCAATCCGAACATAAACCGCACCTCAGTTTGAAATTCTTACGAAAAAAAGAGCGCGGGCAGGGCCGCGCATCCTTCACTGTAGCATTCAGCACTGCCAGCTGTCAACTGACAATCAACGTGCCGCCGCGACCGGACGCTCCGGGTGCGCTTCAGGCCGGGCGGCAGGCATAGGTGCTGCTGTTTTGCTGGTCTGCCGCAGCGTAGCCATGGCCGTGGCGACCATGCCTGCCACGTCAGTGAGATTGCCGGGCACGATCATGGTGTTGTTCGCTTTGGCCAGTTTGCCGAATTCATCTATATATTTTTTTGCCACTTCCAAGCGGGCCGCTTCTTGGCCGCCGGGAGAAGCCAGTGCCTCGCCGACTTTGCGGATGCCCTCGGCAGTCGCCTCGGCGACCTTGAGGATTTCCTGCGCCCGGCCTTCAGCTTCGTTAATCCGCTTCATCTTCTCGCCTTCAGAGCGGGCGATGGCTTCCTGCCGCTCGCCTTCAGCCCGGTTGATCATCGACTGCCGCTCACCCTCGGAGCGGGCAATCTCCGCCCGCTTCTCGCGCTCGGCCTGCATCTGCTTTTCCATCGCCTCCAGCACCGAGCGCGGCGGCTTGATATCCTTGATCTCATAGCGCAGCACCTTGATGCCCCAGTTCTGGGCTGCATCGTCAATCGCCTCAACCACCTGCTTGTTCAGAATTTCCCGCGCTTCAAAGGTTTTGTCCAAGGTGATCTTGCCGATCGCGGAACGGAGGGAAGTCTGCGCAAGCTGGGCCGCCGCAAAATGATAATCAGCAATGCCGTAGGCGGACTGCTCGGAGTTGATGACCTGCAGATACATGATTCCGTCAACTTCAAGAGTCACGTTGTCCGCCGTGATGCAGGTTTGACTGCCGATATCAAGCGGCTCCTCCTTGAGATTCCGTTTGTAAGCGACTTTGTCAATAAACGGAATCAGGACGTGAAATCCAGCGTCAAGTTTTTTATCAAATTTTCCAAGCCGCTCAACAAGATATTCAAACTTCTGCGGCACGACAATTGCTGTTTTCAACAAAATAACGACAATCAAGATAACGAGAACGATAATACCAAACAGAAGACCGCTCATTTTTCTTCCTCCTTGCCCGCATGAAGGGCTTTCACTTTAACTATGAGGTCTCTTTTTTCAACAACCAGCACTACTGCGCCTTCTGGTGTCGGTTCATCAGCAACCGCCCGCCACGAGGATCCTCCATATTTGACTCTGCCCTCAGCAGGAGGCAGGATGGCATCAAGGACAACGCCGGTGATTGGAGCAGGTTGGGGAGAAGCCTCTTTCCGGCTGGAATCGCCGATGAAAATAGAACGAAATTTTGTTCTGAGAAGCAGCAGGCTTGCCAGAGAGCTGATTAAAAAAATCAGAAGCTGGACCGTCAGCGGCACGTGAAGCGCAGCCAGAACCGCTGCCGCGCACCATGCGCCCACGCCGAGAAAAAAAAGAATGAAGCCAGGGAGAATCAGTTCCGTGACAAAAAAGAACACACCGACGAGGAACCAGACCAGCACGGGAGAAACATCCATCATTCCGCTCCTTGAAGAAGTTGACCGGAACAGCGCGGCAGATTGACTCTGGGCATTATACCGCATTCCGGCCCGCAGCAGAAGCGGAATCAGGCGAAAATCACTTTGCAGAAACGCCGCTTGCCAACCTTGAGCAGCAGCTCGCCGCTGGCGGGAAACTGAACATTGACATCTGCCGCCTTTTCGCCGTTCACTGTCACTGCGTTTTGCAGGATCATCCGGCGGCCATCGGAAGTGGAATCGACCAGCCCAGCTTCCTTCAGCAGCCACGGCAGCACAACTGTGTCTGCCTGCGCAGGCAGGGTTTTCTCCGGGATGTCATCCGGCAGCTCGCGCTGCTTGAAGACCTGCTCAAAATGCTTTTCCGCCGCGTCCGCCGCGTCCTGATTGTGGAAGCGGGCGACCAGCTCTTTCGCCAGACGCACTTTGACTGCCTTGGGATGCAGCCAGCCTTCGGCCACGCCCTTTCTCAACGTGGACACTTCCTCCAGCGGCAGGTCGCTGAGCAGCTCGTACCAGCGGAACATCAGCTCGTCGCTGATGGAGAGTGTCTTGCCGAAAATCTCCTCCGGCGGCTCAGTGATGCCGATGTAGTTGCCGAGCGACTTGCTCATTTTGTTCACGCCGTCCAGTCCTTCAAGCAGGGGCATGGTCAGAACGACCTGCGGCTCCAAGCCTCTGGAACGTTGCAGCTCGCGACCCATGAGCAGATTGAAAAGCTGATCGGTGCCGCCGATCTCCACATCCGCCTGCATGGCCACCGAATCGTAGCCTTGCAACAGGGGATAAAAAAATTCGTGAATGGAAATTGGCCGGTTGCTGTGAAAGCGCTTTTTGAAGTCGTCGCGCTCCAGCATCCGGGCCACAGTCAGCTCGGAGGCAAGGCGGATCATGTCGTAGGAGGAAAGCTGCCCCAGCCAGGCGGAGTTGAACACCACTGTGGTTTTGGCCGGATCGAGCATCTTGAAGACCTGCGCCTTGTAGGTCTCGGCATTACGGGCCACGTCCTCGCGGCTCAGCGGTGGACGAGTTTCCGATTTGCCGGTCGGGTCGCCGATCGTAGCGGTGAAATCGCCGATCAGAAACCGCACTTCATGGCCGAGCTGCTGGAACTGGCGCAGCTTTTGCAGCAGCACGGTGTGGCCAAGATGCAGATCCGGTGCGGTCGGATCAAACCCCACCTTGATCCGCAGCGGCCTGCCGCTTTCCGCTGCCGTTTTCAGCTTTTTCTCCAGCTCCTCTTGAGAGACCACGCCCTCGCAGCCGCGCATGATCAACGCGAGCTGCTCCGCCAGTGATTTATTGCCGTTATTTCGCATATTCCACCGCCCTTGTCTCCCGAATCACAGTCACCCGAATTTGCCCCGGATAGGTCAGCTGCTCCTCAATCGCCTTGGCAATGTCGCGGCTCATCAGCGTGGCCGCGTCATCCGCGACTTGCTGGCTGTTGACAACAATGCGCAGATCGCGTCCTGCCTGCACTGCGTAAGATTTTTCCACACCGGGGAAGGCGTTGGCGATTTTCTCCAAATCCTCCAGCCGCTTGACGTAGCTCTGGAGCATTTCTTTGCGTGCGCCGGGCCGTGCTCCAGAGAGCGCATCCGCCGCCTGCACGAGGATGTCTAACACGGTCTGCGGTGGCATTTCCTCGTGGTGCGCACCGACAGCATAGACGATGTCCTCGCGCTCGCCATATTTTTTTGCCAAATCGCGACCGATGATGGCGTGCGAGCCTTCCACCTCGTGATCCACCGCCTTGCCGATGTCGTGCAGCAGCCCGGCCCGTTTGGCTTTTTTCACATCCAGCCCTAATTCAGCGGCCATGATGCCGCAGAGGAAGGCCACTTCCAGCGAGTGCTGCAAAATATTCTGACCGTAGCTGGAGCGGTATTTCAGCCGCCCGATCAGATTGATCAGCTCCACGTGCATCCCGTGCACACCAAGGTCGAAGGCGGCCTTCTCGCCCGCCTCCTTGATCTCCACGTCGAGATCGTGGGTGACTTTGGCCACCACTTCCTCAATCCGGGCCGGATGAATCCTGCCGTCGGAAATAAGCTGGAGCAGCGACTGCCGGGCGATTTCGCGCCGGATGGGGTTGTAGCCGGAGAGGATCACCGCCTCCGGGGTGTCGTCAATGATGATGTCTATGCCGGTGGCGGCCTCTATGGCCCGGATGTTGCGGCCTTCCCTGCCGATGATCCGGCCCTTCATCTCATCGTTGGGCAGCGGCACGGTGGAGACAGTCTTGTCCGCCACATACTCCCCGGCGTAGCGGGCGATGGCCAGCGCGAGAATGTTCTTGCCCTTGCGGTCCGCCTCCAGCTTCAGCTCGTTCTCAATTCTGGCCAGCCGCTTGGCGGCATCCATTCTGGCCTCGCTTTCCAGCGATTCGATCAGCAGCTTCTTTGCGTCCTCAGCACTGATGCCGGATATTTTCTCCAGCCGCTGCCGCTGCTCGGCAATCAGCGTTTCCGCCTCCGCTTCCCGTTTGGCAAGACTGTGCGCACTTTCAGACAGTTTTTTCTCCTGCGCGGTCAGCTGCTCTTCTTTGGCTTTGAGATCGTTCAGCTCCTCATGCACTTTGTCGAGCTTCCGCTCCAGCCGCCGCTGCTCGTTTTCGAGATTTTTGCGGTTGTTTTTGATCTCCTGCTCGGCTTCCTGCTTGGTCTGATAGATCTCCTCCTTCACTTGGAGGAGTTTTTCCTTGCGGAGCTGCTCGGCCTCGTAAATGGCACCTTCAATGATCAGCAGCCGCTGCTTCTCAATATCAGCCTGATTTCCTTCTATGAATTTTCTGCGGAGAAAAAAACCGATCCCCGCGCCTGCGACCAAGGTCAGGGCAAGCAGTATCGCTGTTGTCCCGCTCATCACCATAATTGCATAACCTGTATATGATTGCAGCAGTTTTCACTGCGGAAGAAAGAAAGTGACGAGGAAGGCGGCAGAGCAGTTTGCCAAGACCGCTGAAGCAGGAGGGGCGAGAACAACGGCAGCAGTCAGAAGCGGCACGGTTGACGGGATGCGCATCGGTTGGAGCAACGCATTCCGGCGCGAAAAATCCCCCGCGCTGCCGTGTCAACAGAATGATTAAACCTATCGAAATAGGTGGGTGCGCCGTGCTGTCGTCTGGAAATCAGTAAAGTTCTCCATAATCCAGCATATGAGGAGCACCCTATCAAAGAGAGTTGGCTCAATACTCCGTTGATCACAAACAGCGCAGGGAAAACCTGCTTCTTCTCCCTGCTTCTATAAAATAAAAAATCAGAAAAAGCAAAACCTATTTTTTCCGCCCGCCCCGCAAACACCGCAGCAGGCTTTTCAGTTCATCCTGAAATCAGGAAGTTCCGCGCCGCGCTCTTTTTTCGTCCCTGAACTGTCTGCTCAGGCGGCCTTCTCGCCTTTTTTGGGCAGCCCGGCTTCCCATTCCTCGATCCGGCCCAGCAGCCCGGAAACGCGGCTGACGATGTCTGTGCGGTTCTTCTGCAGCTCGGCGTTCTCCAGCTTGAGCAGCTCGCACTCCTCCTCGCGGTCGCGGAGCTTCTTCTCCAAAGTCAGCAGCTTTTCCTTCTGCTCCTTGTGCCGGATGATCAGCGTGTCAATCAGCTGCTCAAGCCGGACAAGCTCTTCATTGCTCTTCATGACCCTGCACCTCCTTGCGCCTGTCTGGCCTCTTGAAAAATTCAGAGCAAAACAAGCAGTAATACCATTTTTGCATTCCAGAGGCAATGAAAACTTGCAGACTCAGCGAAAATGCCGCCAGCTCACTGGCCTGCCCTGCGCATAGGGCATGACTCCGTGAAATGGGCGTGGATCGCCGTCAAAGACCAAGGGCAGGAAAAACCGGTCGCCCTCCCACATCGGCAGGCGGCTTATCTCCTCCAGCGGATGCCAGGCCAGCTCCCCTTCTTCGCAACGTGTTTTCGGAACACCGTCAAAGGCGGTGACAAGGAAGATGAAGCCGAGCCAGCTTTCGCCGCCCAAGCCGAAGCCGGGCCAGCTCACGGTGCCGCGCAGGCTCATCTCCCGGCAGATGATCCCCGCTTCCTCCCGAATTTCCCGCGCCATGCAGCTGAGCACGTCCTCGTCAGGCCGCATTTTACCGCCCAAGCCGTTATATTTGCCGAGATGCTGGTCGTCGGGACGGCTGTTGCGGTGGAGGAGCAGCACCTGCCGGGCATCTGCGGAAAGCACATAGCCAAGGGTGGCGGCGATCGGAGTGTACATGCTGATTATCCTGATTTTTTCCGCAAAAAGAACGGCTGCGCCTCCCTTTTTGCCGCTTTTCTGAAAAAGTGTGCTACAATTTGATTCTGCTCAGACCACAGTCTTCTTGCCTGCGGCCCGCTGCAACAGCGAGGCTTGTTTACTCAAACAAATGATGCTCATGCCGTCAGCTGTCAGATTTTTCTGTTTCGTCTTCCTTCTCCTTGCCGATCCGGCTGCCGCCCAAATCCAAGTGCAGATGCAGAACAGCGGCGGTTTTCCAGCTCCGCAGATAAGTCCTCAGATATCTCTGCCGACTGCGTCGGAACTGCATTTTCCGGTCTATCCGCTCATCCTGCCCAATGTCCGCTTCTGGGAAAAGATCTATGGCACATACACTGAGGCGCAAGGCGTGCTGCATGACAAGACCGATTTGAACATCCTGTACGCAGTGGTGAATCTGTTGCCCAAGGATACTCCGGGCGCAGGCAAAATCAATGAAAAACTGGCCGAGCTGGCTCTGCTGCATGTGAAAGCCATTCTGAACAAATTCGCCCAAGGCAGCCTGCCGCAGACCGCCGAGGAGCTGCGCATTCACGGCCTATTCAAACTGAAAAGCCCAGCCGCCTTCCTTGCGGCGGCAGAGAACATTCGCATGCAGACCGGACTGAAGAACCGCTTCGTAGCAGGAGTGATCCGCTCCGGTGCCTACATGCCTGCGATCAAACGAATCATGCGAATGCAGGACTTGCCCTTGGAGCTGGCGTATCTGCCCCATGTTGAATCCTCTTTCAACCCTGAAGCGCATTCCAAAGCCGGAGCTGTGGGCCTTTGGCAGTTCACCCGCTACACTGGCAAGGAGTTCATGGCTGTCAACGAGCTGGTGGACGAGCGCTATGACCTCTATGCCGCCAGCGAGGCCGCCGCCAGATTCCTGAAGGAAAACTACCGCCAGCTTGGCGCTTGGCCGCTGGCCCTCACCGCCTACAATCACGGGCGCGGCGGGATGCTGCGGGCCAAGGCGCAGTGGGGCAGCTATCCGGCCATCTTCGCCAATCATGCCGGCTCCTCCTTCGGCTTCGCCTCGCGCAATTTCTATTCGGAATTCATCGCCGCCATGCGGGTGGCCAGCAGGCTGGAGGCCGATCCTGCGGTGATCAAAGAGCGGCCTTTGATCAATGCCTCCATGCGGCTGAAGGGGTACGCCGCCGCCGCCGCGCTGCGCGAGTATTTTGGTGTTTCCGAGGAAGAATTCCGCCGTCTCAATCCCGCTCTGAGGAAGCCAGTGCTGGAGGGCAAGAAATATATCCCGGCCGAAACCGTCATTCATCTGCCCGCCACTCATTTCATCCGCGAGCGCGTCCGCTCCATGCCGCCATCACTGCTCCATGCCAATCAGATTCCTGATTATATTCCGCCCAAGCCGAAGCGGCAAAGCGTCGCCGCCAGCAGGAAAGCCGCCCGCTCCAGTCCGAAGAAGCTCATGAAAACCAGCAAGGCCAAAGCTGCTCCAAAGAGGAAGGCGCAGCGGAGGAGCTGAGCCGTGCCTACCGTGTCCGCCGCCCTACCCTGCCGCCTCTCCCGCTGGGCCTTCGCTTACAGGCCGGATGAAAAGCGGCCCGCCGCCGTTCTGCGCAGCCTGCTCCGCATTCTTTTGATCATGGGGCATGAATTTGTCGGCAGCAGCATCTCTTTGCGGGCCTCAGCCCTGACCTTCTCTGTCGTGCTGTCCATGGTGCCGCTGTTGGCGATGAGCACGGCCATCCTCAAGGGCCTTGGCAACGGCGATCAGATGCGCATCGCTGCCCACCGCCTGATCAACCAGCTTGACCCGGACGCGGCGGCCAAAGAAGAGCAGCTGCAAGAACAGGCAGAACAGCTTGGAGCCGCAGCTGAGGCAAAGGAGCCGGAGCCGCCCAGCCTCAACCGCCATCTGCGCAACGCGGTGGACTCCATCTTCGACTACGTGGAAAACACCAACTTCGCCGCCCTTGGCGCGTTCGGCATCGTCGGCCTGCTGATCGTGGTGATCACCGTGCTCAACGCAGTCGAGGACGCGATGAACGCGATTTGGCACACGCGGCGAGGCCGCTCGGCCTTTCGCAAGCTGATGGACTACCTCGCTCTGCTGGTGCTGCTGCCGATCTCGGTCAACATAGCCCTTGCTGCCGAGGCGGTGCTGAAGTCGCAGAAGATCATGAAGTACATTGATGCCGCCCTGCCTTCTTCGTGGCTGCTGCTCAAACTCCTGCCTTTCCTCTTCATCACCCTCTCGCTGATGCTGATGTACCTCTTTTTTCCCAGCGTGAAGGTGCGCACCGGCGCGGCCCTTTGCGGTGCGCTCTTCGGGGCAGTGTTCTGGTTCATCGTCCAGCGGCTCTACGTGATGCTGCAAATGGGCGTGGCCAACTACAACGCCATCTACGGCTCCTTTGCCACCGTGCCGCTGTTTTTGGTCTGGATGCAGCTCGGCTGGATGTTCATCCTGCTCGGCGCGGTCTTGGCCTACGCCATTCAGAACCGCAACCACTACCGACTTCCCGGCGCGGAAAGCACAGTCCGGCAGCGGCTCCAGCAGGCCTTTGACGTGCTGCTCACAGTGTACGGCGGCTTTGCCCGGGCCGAAGCTGTCGGCGAAGAAGAGCTGGCCGCTGTCTGCGCAGTGCGCAACGAGGCAGAGCTGAGCCAGACTGTCGAACTGCTGCTCAGCGGCGGCCTGCTGCATGAGATTGAGCAGAACGGCGCTGCCGCCTATGCGCCGTCCCGTCCTGCCGAGCAGCTCGATGCCGCGCAGGTGGTGCGCCTGGTCTTCGGGCGCGGCTCGGAGAAAGACTCAGATGGCGGCAGGCTGGCTGAGCAGGTCGTGCAAATGGCGGAAGAGGCCATTGCGCCAGAGGCCTTTCCGGTCTGGCCTGCCGTGTCAAACCGGCCCGGCTGAACCGAGCATTGCTCAGAACAACATCAAATCCATTGAGACATCATGCAGAACTTCATCTTTCACAACCCGACCAAGATCATCTTCGGACGCGGCACTGTGCCGCAGATCGGCCCGGAAACCGCCGCCTTTGGCAGCCGCGCTTTGCTGGTTTATGGCCGCGAGAGCATCAAGAAGAGCGGCCTGCACGGGCAGGTCATGAATGCGCTCGCCAATGCGGGCGTGGCTGTGGCCGAGCACGGCGGAGTCAGCTCCAATCCTGTGCTCTCGCATGTCCGGGCAGGCATCGCCAAAGTCCGGGAGCAGCGGCTGGATGTGATCGTCGCGGTTGGCGGCGGCTCGGTGATTGACACAGCCAAAGCCATTGCCGCAGGCAGTGCCGCAGACGGCGATGTCTGGGATTTCTTCATCGGCAAAAAATTTATCACTGCTGCCCTGCCGATCACCACCGTGCTGACCTTGGCCGCCGCCGGTTCAGAAATGAACGCAGGCATGGTGATCACCAACGAGGCGGCTGATGAAAAGTTCGCCGCCACCAGCGCGCAGCTCTATCCAAAGGTGTCCATACTCGACCCGGAGCTGACCTTCACCGTGCCGCCGTCCTACACAGCCTATGGCGCGGCGGACGCAATCGCCCATGTCTTGGAATTCTACATGACCAACACGGACGACGACGCGCCGGTGCAGATGGATTTCATGGAAGGGCTGATCCGCAATGTCATCGCCTCCTGCGAACGCTGCCTGGCTGATCCTTGCGACTTTGGCGGACGGGCTGCTCTGATGTGGAGCGCGACCTTGGCCTTGAACGGCCTCACCGGAGCCGGGCTGGGCGGAACCGCCTTTCCCATGCACATGATTGAGCATTCTCTCAGCGCATTGTACAACGTGCCGCACGGGGCCGGATTAGCTGTGGTGGTGCCAGCCTGGCTGCGCTGGCGGCTGCGGCAGAATCCGGCCCGCGCCGCCCGCCTTGGACAGCAGGTCTTCGGCCTTGCGCCGGATGCCGAGCAGGCTGTCGATGCCCTGCGCAGCTGGTTCAGCAAGATCGGCTGTCCTGTGTCCTTAGCCGAGCTGAACATCCCGGAGGCGGACATTCCCAAAATCGCGGCCAACGCCCATTCCTTGGCCCGCATCTGGCGGCTGCAGGACTACACGCCGGAGATCATCGCCGACATCCTCGCTCTGTGCCGCTGAATCAGGCTTCTTTTGCCTGCTGACAGAAGGCTGCGGCTCGGCAGCAGAAGGTGTTTGCCGAGCCGCAACTTTCTTCTGCTTGGCAACAACAGGCTGCTGCTGAGCAACAACCTTCTTCTGCCAAGCCGCAGCAAGTTCTTGTCAGGCAGCAGCCTTCTGCTGCCGAATACAAGAAGGCTGTTGCTCAGCAGCGGACGATTGCGGCCAAACAACAACCTTTTTCTGCCCGGCAGCAACCTTTTGCTGTCAAGCCGCGCAGGCCTGCTGCTGGGCCGAAAGCAGGGTCAGTCCGGCAGAAGCCAGGCTTAAGGGATTGTCAAGCGCAGAAAAGGGTTTGAAAACCGTGCGGAAGCAGCTATACTGTGCCTGTTTTTAGGCCTGAGGGCGGCGCAGCAGCATTCCTATTCCAAGAATTCCTTTCAGATGACTTCCATTCCGTTTCCCGGCCAGCCTGTTCCAGCCAGCTGGCTCAGCGACTTTGACAAATACTTGATCGGCGAAGGCACGCACGAGCGGGCCTATGAAAAAATGGGGGCGCATCTCGTCTCCTTTGACGGCCAGGAGGGCATAGCCTTTGCGGTCTGGGCTCCCAACGCCCGCCAAGTCAGCCTGATCGGTGATTTCAACGGCTGGGACGGTCAGCAGCATCCGATGCACTCCAGCGACTCCGGCATCTGGAGCCTCTTTGTTCCCGGCCTGAAAGAACACACTGTTTACAAATACCGCATCAACACCCAGCAGGGCTGGGATTTTGACAAATCCGACCCCTACGGCTTTGCGATGGAGCTGCGGCCTGCCACCGGCTCAGTGGCGGTCAATCTCGACAGCTACCCGTGGAGCGATGCCGAGTGGATCCAGCAGCGGGCGCAGCGGCAATCGCTCAACAGCCCAATTTCAATTTACGAAGTGCATCTCGGCTCATGGCGGCGCAAGCCTGATGAGAAGTACGGCAGCCGCTGGCTCACCTATCGCGAGCTGGCCGACGAGCTGATTCCGTATGTCAAGGAGCTGGGCTTCACGCATATCGAGCTGCTGCCGATTGCTGAATATCCTTTCGACGGCTCCTGGGGCTATCAGGTTCTTGGTTTCTTCGCCCCAACCAGCCGTTTCGGCACGCCGCAGGACTTCATGTATTTTGTAGACCAATGCCACCAGCAGGGCATCGGCGTGATCCTCGACTGGGTGCCTGCGCATTTCCCCAAAGACGGCGCAGGCCTCAACTATTTCGACGGCACCCATCTCTACGCTCACGCCGATCCCCGCCAAGGCGAGCATCAGGACTGGGGCACGATGATTTTCAACTATGGACGCAATGAGGTGCGCTCCTTCCTCATCTCCAACGCCCTGTTCTGGATTGACAAGTACCATATTGACGGCCTGCGCGTGGATGCAGTCGCCTCCATGCTCTATCTGGATTATTCCCGCAAGGAAGGCGAGTGGCTGCCCAACGAGCACGGCGGACGCGAGAACTTGGCCGCGATCAGTTTCCTGCGCAAGGCCAACGAGGTCGTGCATGGCATCTTCCCCGGCGTGCTGACCATCGCTGAAGAATCCACGTCCTGGCCGATGGTCTCGCGGCCAACGTGGCTGGGCGGGCTGGGTTTCAGTTTGAAATGGAACATGGGCTGGATGCACGACACGCTCTCCTACATGAGCCACGAACCCATTCACCGCAAGTTCCATCACCACGAGATGACCTTCGGGATGCTCTACGCCTTCCACGAAAACTTCATCCTGCCGCTCTCGCACGACGAAGTGGTGCATGGCAAGGCTTCCTTGGCCGGCAAAATGCCCGGCGACGACTGGCAGAAGTTTGCTAATCTCCGCGCCTATCTCGGCTTCATGTGGACATACTCCGGCAAAAAGCTGCTCTTCATGGGCTGCGAGTTCGGCCAATGGCAGGAATGGAACCACGACGGCGGCTTGGAGTGGTGCGCGCTGGAAGCGGAGAATCATCAGGGCATGCAGCGTTTTGTCCGCGACCTGAACAGGATATACGCCGCCGAGCCAGCCCTGCATGAAAATGACTACGACTGGCAGGGCTTTTCGTGGATCAACGCCAACGATTCGGACAATTCAGTCTTTTCCTTTGTCCGGCGGGCGAAAAACAGCGGCGACATGCTGGTGACGGTCTGCAATTTCACCCCGGTCGTCCGGGAAAAGTACCGCATCGGCGCGCCCAAAGGTGGACAATGGCGCGAGCTGATCAACAGCGATCTTGAGTGCTACTGGGGCGGCGGCCTCAGCAACGGCACAGTCAACGCCTCGCCGGAACCGGCCTGCGGCTTCGAGCAGTCCTTGGAGCTGACCCTGCCGCCGCTCTCTGTTCTGATTCTGAAGCCCGCCTGACGGCGTTTCCGGCTCTCCGCCGACTGACACCTGACAATAAACGCAACGGAGGAACTCTGACATGAAATCAAACCGCACCGCTCTTCTCATCGCTGTCGGCATTCTGGCCTACATCTCCTTGTCGTGCTATCACAGCTATCTTAAAAACAGGCACGCAGGAAGGCCTGCGCAGGAGCAGCAGCAGCTTGTTCCGCATGAAAAGCCTGTTGCAGAGAAAAAAGCCATAGCGGCTGCTGGTCCGGCAGAGGAGGCGGAGCGGCTGCGCAAGGAACTGGCAGAGACGCAGGCCCTGCTGCACAAAGAGAAGGCTCTGCAAGCCCAGCTCAAGGGCGAAGCGGAACGGCAGGCGAAACTGGCAGAGGCTGCCGCCGTGCAAAACAAGGCGCAAGTCGAGGCTCTCAACGCTCAGCTGGATCGTGCAGAGGCTGAGGCGGATTCGCTCAAGCACGGCGAGAACGCGGCCAGCACTCAGCTTCTGGAGAAGCTGAAGCAGAGCGAGGATCAGCTCGCCTTGGCGCAGGCATCTGTCAGCGACTTGGAGCAGGCCAAGCAGGACTTGGCCGCTGAGCTGGAGCAGCTGCGGCAGGATCAGGAAAACGTGCAGGCGCAGGCCCTTGCCTCTGCCGAGGCCGAGACAGACAATGTCTCGGCCTTGCAGGCGGAGCTGGAGCAGCAGAAAGTTGCTGCTGCTGAGATGGCGAAAAAGATCGAGCAGGCTGAGGCAGAACTGGCTGCTGCGCAGCAGCAGGCCGCTGCGCAGATGGAGGAGCAGCACAAGGCGGAGCTGAAAGCCGAGGCACTGCTGCAGTACGGCAAGGTGCAGGAGCAGCAGGTTGCGCCGCTGGAGCAGGAGCTGGCGGAACTGCAGAGCCAAGCTGCGGCGCGGCAGGCCGAGCTGGCTGCGGCGCAGAAGCAGGCCGGGCAGCAGCAGGCGAGGATTGCGGAGTTGCAGGCCGCTTTGGAGCAGGCTGAAGTGGCCAAGGCTGCTGCTGAAAAAAGCGCGGCGGACATGAGTCAGCAGCATGACAGCAGCAAGGCTTTGCTGGATGAGCAGCAGGCCAAGCTGGAGCATCAGAAGGTGCTGCTGACAGAGAGCGCGGCCAGAACTGCGGAACTGGAAAAGGCGTTGCAGGAGGCGCAGCTCAAGGCTGAGGCCATGCTGCAGTACGGCAAGCAGAAGGAGCAGGAGTCTGCGCCGTCGGAGCAGCGGATCGCCGAGCTGCAAAGCCAGCTGGCTGAGAAGCAGGCGCAGCTGGAGGCGGCGCAGAAGCAGCTGGCTGAGGCCGAGGGCAATGGCAAGGAGCTGGTCGCCCAAGTTGCCGGGCTGACTGAGGCGAAAACCGTGCAGGAAAAGGAAGCGCAGCAGCTTTCCAAGCAGCTGGAGGAGAAGACAGCTGCCGCAGCCGGGCTGGAGCAGCAGCTTGCTGAGACCAAGGCCGCGCTGGCTGCGGCGGAGCAGTCGCTGGCAGCAGCCGCAGCCAAGGAGCAGGAGCTGGCGCAGGGCTTGAGCGGCAAGGGCGAGGAGCTGACGGTTCTTCAGGCTGAGAACGGGAAGCTGCAAGCCGAGATCGCTGAAAAGAGCAAGCAGGCCGAGGAGCTGAACAGCAAGCTGGCCGCGCTCGCGGAAGAAAAGGAGAAGGCGGCGGGCGAGCTGACAGCGGCGCAGCAGCAGCAGGCAGCCACAGCCAAAGAGCTGGAAGAGAAGAGCGCCGCGCTGGCTGAGGCTGCCAAAGCCGCTGAAGAGGCGGGCAGCAAGCTGGCCGGTCTGGAGGCCAAGGCTGCGGCGGCAGAAAAAGAGCTGGCGGATATGAAGGTCAAGTTCAATGAGCTGGAATTGGCGCAGCAGAAAGTGCAGGCAGCTGAGGATCAGGTGATCACGCTGGAGGCGGAGCTGGCCAATGCGGAGTCGCTCAAGACGCAGCTGGCTGCTGAGCAGGCCAAGGCTTCCCAGCTGGAGGCCCAGATCAAGGCGCAGACCGAGGAATTGGCTGCGCTTAAGGAGAAGTCTGCCGGACTGGAGGCCCAGATGGCTGACTTGAAAGCCGGAGCTGATCAGCTCAAGGCCGCGCAGGACAAGGCCGCCGCTTTAGAGGCTGAGCTGAAGGCAGCGCAGGCTCAGCTGGCGGAGAATGCCCAGCAGCAGCAACAGGCGCAGGCTGATGCGGTAACTAAGGCGGCGGCTTTGGAGCAGGAAGTCGCTGGACTGAAGAAGAGCATGGAAGAAAAGGAGGCCGCACTGGCGCAGGCGCAGGCGCAGGCGGCGGAGCTGGCCGCGCTGAAGGAAAAATCTGCCGGACTGGAAGCCCAGATGGCGGATCTGAAGGCCGGAGCTGAGCAGCTCAAGGCTGCGCAGGACAAAGCAGCCGCCTTGGAAGCCGAGCTGAAGGCCGCGCAGGAGAAGTTGACCGAAGCGCAGAATGCCCAGCAGCAGACGCAGGAGGGAGCCGCGAAACTTGCGGCCTTGGAGCAGGAAGCTGCCGGGCTGAAGAAGAGCGTGGAGGAGAAAGAGGCAGCTTTGGCGCAGGCGCAGGCGCAGGCGGCGGAGCTGGCCGCGCTCAAGGAGAAGTCCGCCGGACTGGAGGCTCAGCTGGC
>NZ_JBLWEP010000021.1:0-6700 GCF_048287355.1 Candidatus Electronema sp. TJ | reverse complement strand
CTCAAGGCTGCGCAGGAGAAAGCCGCCGCCTTGGAGGCCGAACTGAAGACCGCGCAGGAAAAATTGGCTCAGACACAACAGCAGCAGCAGGTCCAGGAGCTGGAGGCGGGCAAAGTTAAGACCGCCGAGCTGGAGCAGAAACTGGCCGCCTTGCAGGCTGAATTAGACACGCTCAGAAACAGCAAGGAGCAGCAGGTTCCGGTCGGGAATCCACAGGAGCAGAATCCAGTCCAGCAGCAGCCTGCGGACAGCGACGGCGACGGAGCTGTTGACCCAGAAGATCTCTGCCCAGACACCCCGGCTGGAACAGCGGTCAACAAGATGGGCTGCCCGGAGGCGAGCAAGTCCATTGTGCTGTCCGGCGTGAATTTCGCCCTTGGCACAGCGAACCTGACTGAAGAGGCGCAGAAAAGTCTGACCGCCACCGCCGCGCTGCTCAAGCAGGCAGTGCCGAATAAAAAGTTTGAGATCGCTGGCTATACGGACAACTCCGGCAACCCGGAGCGGAACCAGCTCGTCTCTGGGAGACGTGCCGAGGCAGTGCGTAAATTCCTCAGCGGTCAAGGCATCAAGAGGGAGCTGATGGTCAGCAAAGGCTACGGCTCCGCCAATCCGGTGGCTGACAACAGCACAGAGGAAGGCCGGGCGAAAAACCGGCGGGTCGAGTTGCATCTGCTCGACTGAGCGCGGCCTGTGCATCACACAGTCCGCATCGAAAAACTCATCGCGGGCGGCCAAGGGCTTGCCCGCACGGCAGCCGGGCAGGTGATCCTGTCCGGCTTCGTGCTGCCCGGCGAATGTGTGGAGCTGCGCGAGGTCAGACGGAAATCCGGCCGCATTGAAGCGGAGTTGGAGCAGGTGCTGGAGCCGTCGGCGGAGCGGGTGCCACCGCACTGCCCGCTCTATGGCGAATGCGGCGGCTGCGACTTGCAGCACGGCAGCTACGCTGAGCAGCTGCGGATCAAGGAAGCGATTGCTGCAGAAACGATGCGGCGGGCGCATGTGCCTCTGCCTGTAGATGGGGTGGAAAAGGTGCTGCCTTCACCTGCGCAGTGGGGATACCGCTGCCGCCTGCGGCTGAAGATCAGCCCGGACGGTCAGCCCGGCTTTTTCAAGAAGAGAAGCAACGAGTTTGTCGCAGTCCGCTGCTGCCTGACAGCGGCGGATGAGATCAACGCCGCCGTTGCCGAGCTGGCAGCCAGCCGCTGCCTGCGCGGGCTGACTGAGGAAGCCGAGCTGCATTGCTCGCCCGCTGACCGGCGCATCACCCTGACGCTCCTGGTCAAGGGCAGGCGGCAGCCTCCTCAGGCTGCTGCGCAAGCTCTTGCCGCCTGTCCCGGCATTGATCATATCGGCTGCATCAATGAAGGCGGTTTTCGCCATCTCCATTCCCGGAGCGGCATTGCTGCGCCGCTGGCGCAGCAGATTGTTCTGCCGGGACAAGACTGCGTGCTGTCTTGGTCAGGCGGCTGCTTCTCGCAGGTCAATCCAGAGCAGAATGCGCGGTTGATCGCGCTGGCTTTGGACTTGGCCGGAGACGTGCGCGGCAGAAGCGTGCTGGATCTGTACTGCGGCATGGGCAACTTCTCCGTGCCCTTGGCCTTGGCAGGCGGCGCGGTGACAGGCATTGAAGGCAGCCCGGAGAGCGTCCGCTGGGCGCGGCGCAATGCCGAGGCAGCCGGAGTCGCGGCCCGCTTCTCTGCCGCTGATGTGTCTGACAGCCTGCGGCAGATGATCAAGCAGCAGCAGCGCACGGAGATCATCCTGCTTGATCCGCCGCGAGCCGGAATCGGCCCGGCAGCCGCGCTCCTGCCTGAGCTGCGTGCAGAGCGCATTGTCTATATCTCCTGCGATCCGGCCACGCTCGCCCGCGACCTTGCCCTGCTTTGCGGCAAGGGCTATGCGCTGCGCCGTCTGATCCCCATAGACATGTTTCCGCAGACCAGCCATATTGAGACAGTGGCGGTGCTGGAAAGGAGCTGAAATCATGCCGATAGTTTTTGAGAAAGATGGCTACAAGTTCTTCTTCTACAGCAATGAGCACCGTCCCGTTCATGTGCACGTCCGGCACGGCGGCGGTGAAGCTGTGTTTGATATTGAGGATGAAGTTGAGCTGCGGGAGTCGCAAGGCATGAAGCTCCATGAGCTTTCATCCGCGCAGCGGCTCGCCGAAGAACATAGGCACTTAATTATGGAGAAATGGCATGAGCACCTTGGTTGATGCTGTCGCCGCCAGATTTCAAGATGGCTATGTCATTGTGACTATGGCGGGCGGCTTGGAGCTGCGCTTTCCGGCAGCGAGGAATCCCCGTCTGGCTGGCGGCACTCCGGCGCAGCTCAACAACATTGAGGTTTCACCCTTTGGGCTGCATTGGCCTGATCTTGACGAAGACCTGTCATTCAAAGGTTTGCTGGCCGGGGATTATGGCCAAAGCGGATGCTGCCATGCCTCCTGCGCACAGGAAAGACACGCTGCGCTGCTGGAAAACTGCAGCCACTGAAGGAGCCAGTCATGAGAGTCTCAGCATGGGTCATTGCGGCAATGACCATCTCCGGGATGTCTGCCTTTGCGCAGGTTGCAGCGGCAGATGAGGGAGAACCCGCATCCTTCCGAGTCTATATGCCTGATGGGCAGCTGAAGTCGCATCCGATCCGTGTGTATGTGACAACGAACATCTCCTCGGATCAGAAGCCGCAGCTCCGCCTGCTCCGCAACCATTTAAAGCAAGACACATCCGCAGAGCATGCAGAGGCAGCTGATGAGGAAGCCGCTCTTGTTGCTATCGCTCCGCATCAAGAATGGACAGAGCTGGTCAGCGGGCAGCAAACGAGACAGCAAGGGACGCTCATGCTCTTTGATGTCAGCAAGATGAGCTTTGGCTGCAAATCCATGACCAGGGTGACACCGGTCGTGTCATGGAATAACGGGAAGCGTGTCGCCATTGGAGCAAGAGAAGTCAATGTCGGCAGCATCGCCGCCGCAGTCCTTTGGACGCTCTTCATTGTCGGACTGGTGCTTGCGACGCTGATCCGCCTCTCGCGGAACAAGCCGCTCTTGTTTCTGTCCGGCGCAGACGGCCACCTGTCGCTGGCCAAAACGCAAGTTGCCTGCTGGACTGT
The DNA here is from genome assembly GCF_048287355.1 of Candidatus Electronema sp. TJ. Classification (NCBI taxonomy): domain Bacteria; kingdom Pseudomonadati; phylum Thermodesulfobacteriota; class Desulfobulbia; order Desulfobulbales; family Desulfobulbaceae; genus Candidatus Electronema; species Candidatus Electronema sp. TJ. The sequence continues at coordinate 3,580 of NZ_JBLWEP010000021.1, read as the reverse complement.
GGCCGTAGGCTCTGTCGTGCTGAGTTATGGTCTCATCCGGCTTGATATTCCAAACATACCGCAGTCGCTGCTTGCCTTGATGGGCGCGTCTCTGGTCACTGGCGGCGTGGCTGCCTTGCAGAAGGACAACCAGGCGGAGCGCAAGACAGAGAGCAGCCCTGCCGCGTCGCCAAGTCTGACAGACTTGGTCCGCGCCCACGCCAGCGACGGGCACATGTCCCTCGCCAAAGCGCAGATGCTGTTCTGGACAGTGCTGCTGCTGCTCCTGTTTGTGTCCAAGAGCCTGCTTGACGGGGCGATATGGGAAGTCCCGTGGGAGCTTGTCGCGCTCATGGGCTTCAGTCAGGCTGGTTATCTGGCCCCCAAACTAGTGCCGCAGCCAGCTGAGAAAAAGGACGCGCAGCCCGGCTCGGCATCTCTATCCTGAAGGTTATTTCATGCGCATTCAATTCACTCCCTCCGGCCTGCCGGTGCTGATCGGCTCTGTGCCGCTGGACGACCACCGCGAGGCGTTGGACCTGATCTTCGCGGCCACGCCGGAGATTCCCCTCTGGCCGCAGCTGCCGGGCAATCCCCTTGAGCAGATGATGCCCCAGTTCGCGGAGGGCATCCCCTGCATCCGCGAGGAGAACCTGACCTCGCCCGAAGGACGCATCCTCTTTGACACCAGCGGCCCGGACTTCGAGGCGCGGCAGCTCGCCTTCTACGAGGACTACATGGCCGCGCACGAGCAGCCGGACAAGCTGGCCGCCTCGCGCTTCCGGGTCAGCCGCGAGCGGGCCGAGGGCCTGTATCAGCTCGTCGAACGCCTGCAAGTCGGCAGCCCCGACGCGAGCCGTCCTGCCGCTGTCAAAGGCCAGGTGACCGGCCCCTTCACCATGCTCACCGGCATCAAGGACGGGCTGGGACGTGCTGGCTATTACAACGACACCGTGCGGGAGATGGCTGTCAAGGGCATTGCCATGAAGGCGGCCTGGCAGGCCCGCTTCCTCGCTGCCAGCGGCCTGCCGGTGATCGTCTTCATTGACGAGCCTGCGCTGGCCGGGCTGGGATCCTCCGCCTTCATCTCGGTGAGCAACGCCGCTGTGCAGGAGATGCTGAACGAGGTGGCCGAGGCCATCCACGCGGCAGGCGCACTGGCCGGGCTGCATGTCTGCGCCAACACCGAATGGGAGCTGCTGCTCACCTCGCGGATAGACATCCTCAGCTTTGATGCCTACAGCTTCTTCGACAAGCTGGCTGCGCTGGGCGCTGCGCTGCACGCCTATCTCGACCGGGGCGGCATCCTTGCCTGGGGCGGCATCCCGACCGGCAACGCGGCGGACATAGACAAGGAAAGCGCGGACTCGCTCGTCCGGCTCTGGGAGGAACAGGCGGCGCAGCTTGTCCGGCCAGGACGCGGCCTGCCCGCGCTGCTGCGGCAGATGCTGATCACGCCCAGCTGCGGCACCGGCTCGCTCAGCCGCGCCCGCGCCGAGAAGGTGCTGGCCTTGACCAAGGCGGTGTCGGCGCAGCTGCGGGCGAGGCACTTGTAAGCCGTAAGGGCGGTTCGAGAACCGCCCCTGCGGTGAAATGCCGCGTTCATCTTTCGCCGCTCGCACATCCCCCCGCCCTGCCGTGCGCAGGGCAAGACCAGCCAAGGCAGAAGGTTTTTTGCCCCTGCGGTGGTTGCGGAGTTCCAGCATGCTGCAACCTTAAGTTCCAGCAGGCTGCAACTCTGAGTTCCAGTATGCTGCAACACTCAGTTCCAGCAGGCTGCAACCCTGAGTTCCAGTATGCTGCAACACTGAGTTCCAGTATGCTGCAACTTGGAGTTCCACTATGCTGGAACTTCATCGCACTGTCCGCTTGATAAAAAACGCGCAGATAGGTAAACTCATGCGGGGCGGCATCCCCTGCCGCTGTCATCCGCCCTCATTTGCACGGAGAACAGCCACGTCCTGCGCATCCGCTTTGCGCCGCGCGGCCCGGCGGGGCTGATGCGGCTTGAGCAGGAGTGATGACGGCGGCGCATGTTGCGGCAGCATGAGGAGGTGCGATGATGTTCAAACTGTATTTAGGCTGCGCCGGGCTGCTGGTGCTGTGCGGTTCAGCAGAAGGAGCCGGTCTCTTTGATCCGTTCCAAGGGATGGAGGAAGCAGCAGCACCCAGCCTGTTCATCAGCGGGCCGGACAGCAAGGCTCCGGCGCAGGGCGGCAATGTGGTGATCGGCCAGCCCGTTGACGGCAGCAGCCTGCTTGATCAAGGCGCGCTGGACAGCAAAGATCCGGTGGCGGGCGGCAATGTGGTGATCGGGTCTCCGCCGGAGAAGCTCTGTACGGCAACGGCGAAGGATGCTGATAGCATGGACACGGTGTCTGCTCCATGCTCCGCTCCATGCCGGTATGGAGCGGAGTTCGTCGGCTACCCCGTGTCGCCGCTTGATCTCTTTCCTTGTTATTATCCCAGCAGCAATCCCAACGGCAGCGGGGTGCTGATACTTGAAGATGATGATGAGCAGAATATTATAGAGCCTGTCAGAGTGAACATTATCACTGCCCCATAACGCCTGAGGCGCAGACCGGGGACTGCTGCGTTCGCCCCGGCCTGCGTCACATTGCCGCACGCGGCATTCAGAACAACCAAAGGCTGAGGCGCGCACCGCTCGCCCCGGCCTTGCATCTTTCACTATCATGGACAATCTCAACAGCCTCCTTAAGCAGCGCCGGGAAAAGGCGCAGAGCCTCGCCGACGACGGCGTGAAGCTCTTCAGCAACGACTTCAAGCACCCGCAGCATATAGCTGACATCCTCCCGCAGGCTGAAGCCCTGGAGCCGGAGACGCACGCCCCGGAAGGCGTGTCCTGCCGCGTGGCGGGCCGGGTGATGGTGCTGCGCAAGTTCGGCAAGGCGGCCTTCTTTCAGTTGCAGGATGAGACCTCGCGCATTCAGGTCTACGCCCGCCTTGATGTGCTCGGCGAAGAGCAGTTCAGCCGCTTCAAGAAGTGGGACGCAGGCGACATCGTCGGCGTGGAGGGCAGGCCGTTCAAGACCAAGACCGGCGAGCCGTCCATCGAGGCGACCAAGCTGCACATGATCTGCAAGTCGCTGCGCCCGCTGCCGGAGAAGTTCCACGGTCTGACCGATGTGGAGACGCGCTACCGCCAGCGTTACGTTGACCTGATCGTCAACCCAGAAGTGCGCAGCACCTTCCGCAAGCGCATGGAGATCATCCGCCTGATCCGGGCCTTTCTCAGCAATCGCGGCTTCATGGAAGTGGAAACGCCGATGCTGCATCCGATTCCCGGCGGCGCAGCAGCCAAGCCCTTCATCACCCACCACAACGCGCTGGACATGGAGCTGTACCTGCGCATCGCCCCGGAGCTGTATCTGAAGCGGCTGCTGGTGGGCGGCTTCGAGCGCGTCTTCGAGATCAACCGCAACTTCCGCAACGAGGGCTTGTCCACGCGGCACAACCCGGAGTTCACCATGCTGGAGTTCTATCAGGCCTACGCCACCTACGAGGACATGATGGACTGCACCGAGGAGATGATCTCCTCCATCTGCCAGCAGGTGAACGGCACCATGCAGATCACGTATCA
>NZ_JBLWEP010000020.1:7745-23507 GCF_048287355.1 Candidatus Electronema sp. TJ | reverse complement strand
GGAGGCGGCATCCCCTTCTCGCAGGACTGCGCCTCCTCTTCCCGCAGGATGCGCAATCCTCTTCTCAGAGGATTTCAAATCCCCTTCCCGGAGGATTGCGAATCCTCTGAGAAGGGAATTCGCCGCCCCAAGAGAAGAGGATTGAGCCTCGCATTTTGTTGACAAGCGGCGGCCTGCGCCGTATGATGGCGGAAAAGGATGACTTGCGCAGTTATCACGCGCAGATAATTCAACAGGAGACGAGCTATGGACTACATCAAGTGGAGACCGCAGCAGAACCACCTCACCACCCCTGTTTCGTACATCCCGCACTTTGTGCCGGAAAAGGTGGTGGGCGTGGACGAGATCGCCGCCGAGCTTGCCGCAGAGCATCCGGGCAGCGACGTGGAATTCATCAAGACGATCCTGAACAAGTTTCCTGAGAAGATTCAAGCGCATCTCCTGGGCGGCAGGCAGGTGACGATCAAGGGCGCATTCACCTTCACCAACGCCTTCATCGGCAGGATGGACAGCCCGGACGACCCGCTGCCCGCAGGCGATGACACGCACCAGGTGCGCATCTACGCGCTGCCGCCCTTCATGCGCAAGCTGCGGCAGGAGGCCCATTATGAAAAGCTCGCCGCCGCTGTCAAGCAGCCTGTTATTTCTCTGGTTGAAGACACTCATCTGAAGCTGCCGGACGTGCTGGCCGCAGGCAGCATCCTCAAGCTGAGCGGCTCGCTCCTCGCCTTTGCCGAGGACGACCCGGACTGCGGCTGCGTGATTGAAGGCACACGCTCAGGCCGGGCCGCGCAGCAGGTCTTTGGCCATGTCTCCAACAGCTCCATCATGCTCAGCCCGGAGATCCCGGCGCAGGAGGATCCGTGGAACAATGAGTACATCCTCTCGGTGAGCACGCAGTACACCGAGCATGGCACGGTGCGCACCGGCTCCTACCCGCGCAGGCTGCGCTCGCCGCTGACCGTGCAGCTGCCTCCCGGAGAAACAGGGCCGGGCATCCTCACCGGCAATGCCGCAGCGCCGTATGTGCGTGTCATCGGCTGCGCGGCAGACGCGTCGGAGCGGCTGCGCATCGCCGCATCGCTGGACGTGCACACCGGCATTTTGTATTTCAACCTCTTGGACATGAAGGAGCGCGGCCTGGCTGGCCCGGCAGTGGCGGTCACAGGCAACGGCGAGTACAGCCTGAGCGGCTTCGCAGGCTCGGCAATACTAGAGCTGACTGTGTCTGTGGACAGCTTCAGCGCGCTGGTCAGCTTGGTGCGCAACGGCTACCCCAGCAGGCTTGTGGATGTGCTCGACATACGGATGCCGGTCTGACAGACAAGCAGGACAAAAGGTTGATGCCATGCCGTAGGGGCGAAAAATTTTTCGCCCCTACAAGGTGTTGTTGTATTCACATCGGCCTGATGCCCCTGCGCTCCCACGAACAACCATTACACCCTTGAACGAACGAGATGGCCGATAACAGGATCAGCTTCCTGCAAGAGGTGATGCAGGGACTCAGCGCAAAGCGTTTCGCCCCCTTGGACTTTCTCGGCAAAGGCAGCCTGGCCGAACGGGCACTGGCCTTGGTCCTGGGAGAAGAGCCTCCCTCAGGAGTGCCGGGATGCGCGCGCGAATGGCAGCAGCTGGCCGAGGGGCTGCGCAGCTTTGATGTCAGCGACACGCGCGTGGTTGTCCTGGGCGGCGGCACGGGTTTGTCACGCGCTGTCGGAGGCGACTCGCGGCGGCCTGAGTGGAAGCTGAACCCGTTCACCGGGCTGAAGGAGGTCTTCCCCAACCTCTGCTCGTTGGTCTGCGTGACCGACGACGGCGGCTCGACCGGCGAGATGCTCAAGGATTTCCCGCTCATCAGTCTGGGCGACCTGCGCCGCGTCCTGCTGGCCTCGGTGCGCAGCAGCCATTTGAAGAACCAGTACCGGCTGAAAGACGCGGAGGCCGCCGAAATAGCCGGGATGCTGCACGGCATCTTCAATCTCCGCTTCAGCACAGCCCCGGACTCGCCGGAGCAGCTTTGGAAACGGAGCGGTGCCGCTCCGGAGCGGCTGCCCGCTCCCCTGGCAGGCTATCTCTCTGATCTGATAAAGCGGCTCTTCAGCGATCAGAGGATGAAGGCGGCCCTCCGCAGACCCCAATGCCTGGGCAACCTGCTTATTGCTGCGGCTGTCTATGGCAAACTGCCGGCCTTCTTCCGCACAGCCGAGCTGATCGCCAACCAGAAACGGCTGCAGGCGGCCACTCTGGACGGCATTGCGGAACTCTCCGTCGCTGTTGGCGCAGGAGGGCGCAATGCTGTTCTGCCCTGCACTGTCACACCAGCGCAGCTGCAAGTGCTCTACGCCAATGGGGTGATGGTCACAGGAGAGGCGAAGGCAGGCACCGCCGAGCGAGGCTGGCCTGTGGAACGGGTGAGTGCGCGCTTCACCGAAGCTCCTGTGCTGCCCGATGAAGCGGCCGCGCAGCTGCGCCGCGCAGACATTATCATCCTTGCCCCAGGCAGTCTGTACACTTCGATCATCCCGATCCTGCAAGTGCCTGGCATAGCCGAGCTGATCCGCAGCAGCAAAGCGTTGAAGCTGCTCATGGCCAACATCTGGGTGCAGCAGGGCGAAACCGATGCCACGCTGGACGCGCCTGAGCGCCGCTTCCATGTCTCCGACCTCATCCGGGCCTACAACCACAACATACCCGGCGGCACCGAGGGCCTGTTCTCGCATGTGCTGACCATAGACATGGCCGACATCCCTGGCTCCGTGCTGCAAAACTACGCCATTGAGAAGAAGGAGCCGATCTACGTGGACAGCGGGCAGGTGCGCGAACTCGGCTTCGAGCCGGTGCAGGCCCGGATATTCTCCCGCGACCTGCTGCGGCAGGAGAACATAGTCCAGCACGATCCGGCGGCGGCGGCCTTGGCGGTGCGCGCCCTCTGGGGCCTGAGAGCGGGAGGCTTCCTCGCTGACCCGCAGCCGCCGACTGTGCGCCGGAAAGCGCCGCAGGCTCCGCCGCTCAACATCTGCCAAGACAAGCTCCTGCCTTGCATCCGCCACGAGGAGATGGGCAGGATCATCAACACCTTCAGCTTCCGCCAAGTCAGCCTTGCTGCCGAGCAGACCAAGGAGCTGGAGCTGCCGGAGCGGGAGAGGCTCGCGGCAATGATCAGCGAAATCATTTGGCGGCACCCGGACATCCATCCTGGCCACCTCAGCGCGGTGCGCGGTGTCTGCCTGGTCAGTCCTGCGCGCTGGAGCCGCAGCCAGCAGTGGGACAATGTCTTCTCCTTTTACAACCCGGAAGACGGCTGCCTCACCTTGCGCGAGGACTTGGCCGAGGACGCGGCCCGGCTGGAGATGCCTTTGCTGGTGGCTGTTGGCCAGTCGCTGCTGGGCAACTACTGCGCGGAAAAGCATATCGAGCCTGTGCTCTTCCACGAGCGGCAGGTGGGCCGCATCTACTGGCTGACAGTGCGGGATCAGCATGACCTTAACGGCTTCCTCTCCGCCGAGCAGATAGACGCGTATCTGCAGCTCGCCCAAATGTCCCGCCCTGACCGGCGCAAGCGGCTCTACGCCCGCACAGTCAACGGCGAGGACGGGTTCCTTCCCCCTGGACTGCTCTTCGGCCTCTTCTTCGCCTGGTGCTTGGACAACCGCTTTGCCCCCAGCATTGACCATATGATGTCGATGATGAAAAGCAGCCCCACGGCCTTGGTCGCCAAACAGGCGGAGACCGTGCGGCGGCAGGAGCGTCTGACCGCTTTTTTCAGGGAGCATGTTTTCCGCAGCCAGACTCCCTAGGCGATGCGGTATAATGCAACCATAAGGCTGCGCCGGTCAAGGGCTGAAGCTGCGCGGCATGGAGAAAGCGAGAGAGGAGACTATGCGCAAAATATTGATCATAGATGATGACGGGCAGATACTGTCGCTGCTGGCGCGCTCGATGGAGCTGGCGGGCTTTGCCGCCGTCACCGCTGCTGACGGGCGGGAAGGGCAGCGTCTGCTTGAGAAGCAGCCTTTTGACCTGGTGATCACCGATCTGATCATGCCGGAGAAGGAAGGTATGGAAACCATAAGCTATATCAGAAAGAACTTCCCAGAGGTGAGGATCATAGCCATTTCCGGCGGAGGCCGCATCGGGCCTGAGACCTATCTGCCGGCGGCCTTGGAGCTAGGCGCGGACTTGGCTTTCGCCAAGCCGTTTCATGTCGATGACCTGGTGGCGGCAGTCAGAAAGCTGCTGGCCGCCGCAGCCTGACCCGGAACTCCGTCCGGCCCGCGCTCGCAGTCCTGCCGCAGCTCCTGCTGCGAAGGGACTGCCCACCTGCTTCCTTTCCCCGGCCATCATGCATTCCCGCACTGGCAAACCTGCGCCGCAGCCTGTTCCTGCTGACGCTTCCGCGCTGCTCCGCCTTGTCCTGCCGATCATGCGCCGCTTCCGCAGGCAGCTGCTCTGGGGCTTCACATGTCTGGCCGCAGCGCACCTCCTGCAGCTCACCATTCCCCGCTATTTGAAGACCGGGGTGGACGAGCTGGCCCAAGGCGCGGCCACTGGGCAGCGGCTGGCCTTTCTTGGCGGCTGCATCCTATTGACCGCCGCCGGAACAGGCATCCTCCGCTACAGCTGGCGCGTTCTGCTCATAGGCTTTTCCAGACATCTGGAGACTGAGCTGCGCGACCGGCTGACAGCGCATGTCCTGCGCATGGACCAAGCCTTTTTTGACCGCCGCTCGCCGGGAGACATCATGGCTCATGCCAGCAACGACCTGGGCGCGGTGCAGATGGCCTTCGGCATGGGCCTGGCAGCAGCAGCCGACGCGGCAGTGATGTCCGTTGCTGCCGTGCTCTTCATGGCGCACATCAGCCCTTCCCTCACTCTGACCGCCGCCCTGCCGCTGCCCGTGCTGGCAGTCGTCTCATGGCTGCTCTCCCGCGAGCTGCACCGGCGTTTCGACCGGGTGCAGGCCCAGTTCGGCCTGCTGACAGAATTCGCCCGCAACACGCTGGTCTCCATCCGCATGATCAAAAGCTGCACGCGGGAGGAGCAGCAGCTCCGCGAGTTTGATCGCCTGGGCCAAGACTACGCGGCCCTCAACATCAGAACCGCGTTCATTCAGGGACTGCTCCTGCCTGCGGCGATGCTCACAGGCAGCGTCGCCGCGCTGCTGGTGCTTCGCTCCGGCGGCGGAATGGTCATCAGCGGGACGATCAGTCTTGGCGATTTCGTCGCCTTCATCAGCTACTTCGCTATGCTTTCCCCGCCGCTGGCTGCTGTGGGCTGGGCCGTGGGCATGATCCGCCGTGGGCTGACCTCGCTGGCCCGGACCGCCCGGCTGCTGGCGGAGGCCTCTGTCTTGACCGCCAGCCTGCGGCGGGATGCGGCATGTCCGGCGCAGATTCTTCAGAGCTGCCCCCGCATTTCGCTCCGCCAGCTCAGCTTTTTCTATCCCGGCTCGGTCAGTCCGACCCTGGTCGGAATCAATCTGGAAGTCAGCCCCGGCCTGCTCGGCATCACAGGCAGAACAGGCTCCGGCAAGTCCACTCTCTGCCGCATCCTGCTTCGGCAGTATCCAACGGCGGACGGCAGCTATTTCTTCGCAGGCCATGACGTGAACTGCCTTGATCCTGCCCTGGTGCGGGAGCACATCAGCTATGCGGGCCGGGAAAGCCCTCTTTTTTCCGGCACGGCTGCGGAAAACATCAGCCTTGCCCGGCCTGACGCGACCATTGAGGAAATTATGGAGGCAGCCCATCTGGCGGCGGTGCATGAGGAGATCATGGCCATGCCGGAAGGCTACCGCACCCGGCTGGGAGAAAAGGGGCTGCGGCTCTCTGGCGGCCAGCGGCAGCGGATCGCCATTGCCCGCGCCCTGCTGGCCGACCGGCCTGTTCTGGTCATTGACGATGCCCTGTCCGCCTTGGACGCGGAGACCGGCGCGGAGGTCTTCGCCGCTGTCCGCGCCCGGCAGCGGGGCCGGAGCCTGATTCTTGTCAGCCATCATCTGCCCCTGCTGGCCTGCGCTGATCATGTGCTGATTCTGGAGCAGGGCAGGATCGCCGATCAGGGCAGCCATGCGGAGCTGCTGGCCCGCAGCGCGTATAGCCAAAGCGGCATAAAATGACTACAGCTGGAGCAGCATGTTTCTCCTGCAACCGTTGCGCCGCAGGGGCAGGTCCCTGCGCCTGCCTAGATGTCTGAAACAAAAAGCATACCTTTCACCATATAAAAGGGTTCCCTTTTTATATATAAAATGGAGACTTTTTTGCATATAAAAGGGAGGTATTTTGATTCCCAAAATGGGGGTATTTTGATTCCCAAAAAAAACGGCATGTATCAACGCATGCATTGCTGGAGCAGCAGGCAGCAGGGCAAAGAGGAGAATGCCGATGCGCAGCTTCGGCTATTTTGAGGAAGGCAGGGCCGGGCGCGTCTCGGACTGGCAGCTTTGGCGGCGGATATTCAGCCTCTGCTGGACAAAGAAAGCCAGCATTGTCTGGAGCGTGCTGCTCTCCCTGCTTGTCACCGCCGCTGTCCTGATCCAGCCCCGCCTGCTTCAAGCGGCCATTGACTCCTTCATGACAGGGGCCAGCACGGACGCAGCCGTCCGCCTGGAGGGTCTGATCCGCATCTCGCTGCTCTACGCGCTTGCCGCCATCACCGCCTTTGGCGGAGGATTCGCGCAGGTGCTGCTGCTGGAGCAGATCGGCCAGTCGGTCATGCATCAGCTGCGCAGCAGGCTCTACAGCCATCTGCTCTCGCTTGATCTGGCTTTTTTTCACGCCCATCCCGCAGGCCGTCTCGTCACCCGGCTGACCAACGACGTGCAGAACATGAACGAGATGTTCGCCTTGGTCATGGTGACCTTCTTCAATGACCTGCTCAAGCTGAACGGCATCCTGCTCGCGCTCTATCTGACCAATGTCCGGCTTGCCCTGCTGATGACCATATTTCTGCCGCTCTCGGCGGTCATCACCGTGGTTTTCTCACGCATTGCCCGCGAAGGCTTCCGGGCCATCCGCAGTCAGCTCGCAGTGGTGAACGCCTTTCTTCAAGAGACGGTGGCCGCCGCAGGAACGCTCCAGCTCTATAGCCGCGCAGAGGACAGCATACGCAAATTCCGCGAGCTGAATGCGGAATATCTTCTGCGCAACCTGCGTCTGATCCGTCTCTTCGGGGCCTTCATGCCGCTGACCGAGTTCCTCTCCTCCTTGGCAATGGCCCTTGTGCTCTGGCATGGCGGCGGCGAGACCCTGCGCGGCGAGCTGACCTTGGGCGAGCTGACCGCCTTCATAGCCTACATGCGCTTGTTCTTTCAGCCGATGCAGGAAATCGCCCGCAAATACTCGGTGGTGCAGTCAGCCTTGGCTTCGGCGGAACGAATCTTCGAGCTGCTGGACATCTCTGGAAGGATCATCGCGCCTGACATGCCGCTGGACGACAGACACATCCGGGGCGATATCTCCTTTGAGGGAGTCAGCTTCGCGTATCAGAACGAAGACGGGCAGCAGGGCGCGGCGCGGCGGCAGACTGTCCTGCATCACATTGATCTGCATGTCAGAGCAGGCGAGACTCTTGCCATCACCGGCCCCACCGGAGCGGGCAAATCGACCTTGGTCAGCCTGCTGGTGCGCTTCTACGATCCCGCCGCAGGCCGCATTCTGCTTGACGGCCATGACCTGCGCAAGTTCGCGCCGCAAACTCTGCGCCGCAAGATAGGTCTTGTCTTGCAGGATCCGCTGATCGAGCCGGACACTGTGCTGGCCAACATCCGCCAAGATGCCCGCCTGAGCCGCTCGGAAGTCTACCAGCTTCTGGTGCGCACAGGCTTGGACGTTTTCATCGCCCGGCTGCCCGACGGCTTGGACACCCGCATCGGCGAAGGAGGCATAGACCTGTCCGCCGGCGAGAAGCAGCTCATCGCTTTTGCCCGTGTCCTCTGCCGTGATCCGGCGGTGCTGATCCTTGACGAGGCGACCTCGTCTGTGGACAGCCAGTCCGAGCGGCTGCTGGAGCAGGCGTTTCGGGCCGGTTTCGCCGGCCGGACAGTGCTGATCATCGCCCACCGTCTGTCTTCTGTCCGCCATGCCGACCGGATCGCGGTCTTTGACCAAGGCCGACTGGCCGAGCTGGGCAGCCACGAGGAGCTGCTGGCCCGGCAGGGTATCTACGCCGAACTCTCCGCCGCCGCCACACGGCAGCAGGACGTGAGGGCCTGATTTTTATTATTTCTGTTGACACCGCCGCCGTCGCCGCGCTATATTCTGCCGTTCAGGACCATTCGGCCCTGCTTTTTTTATTCACCTTCTCGCTCTCCCACAGGAATCAGCGAGGGCCACTATGACCACGAGGAGGAATCATGCGTCATTATGAAGTGACTTGGATTATGCGTCCCGGTTTGGGCGACACGCAGTTTGCTGAGATCATTGACCGCACAGCGGCAATTGTCACCGGCGACAGCGGCGCAGTGATCGACATCAGCCGCTGGGGCATCAAAAAGTTGGCTTACGACATCAAAAAGGAATCGCAGGGCTGCTACGTCTGCATGAATTTCGCCGCGCCGGGCAGCACAGTCAAGGAGATGGAGCGCATCTTCCGCATTGACGACCGCATACTGCGTTATCTGACCATCAAGCTGGCCGAAACCATCGACGCAGCAGGCATCGAGCAGGAAAAAGAGCGGATCGCCGCCGCTGCGGCCTGCGCCGCTGAAGCCGCCGCAAGAGAAAACGGCGATGACAGTGCTCAGGAAATTGAAACGGACGCTGAGGAGCTGTCCTGAACTGCCGCCTGATCTTTCACGCTGGAGATATTCATCATGACTGCCCCGAAGACCAAAAAAGTGTTCCACCGCCGCAAGGTGTGCAAATTCTGCGCCGACAAGGTGCAGTATATCGACTACAAGGATGTCAAGACGCTGCGCAGCTTTGTCACTGAGCGCGGCAAGATAGTGCCCAAGCGGATTTACGGCACCTGCACCCGCCATCAGCGGCAGCTGACCGAAGCGGTCAAGCGCGCCCGGCATCTGGCCCTGCTGCCGTATTCCGGCATCGTTCAGTACTGAGCCGTCCGCAGGCGCGGCCAAGGGCATATGCAGAATGAGAACGGGCGGCGGCAGACGGCGTTTTCCGCCGAGTCTCTGCTGGTTGCGCTGCTTTTCCTGCTGCCCGCCGCAGTTCCGCCTTTCTTTGCATGGCTGAACTGCCTGCTGGCTGTGCCTGTCTTTGTGCTGCTGCAAATTTCGGAGGACGAAAGGAGAGCAGCGCGGCAGATGCTGAACTGCCTGCTGGCCGCTGCCGTTGTTGCTCTGCTGCTGGGGCGACCGGGGCTGTTTCTTTTCTCAGCAGCCATGCTGCCCTTGGGCTGGAGTCTGCACCGCAGCGCACGGCGCGGGGCCTCTCCGGCAGCAGCAGGCGGCGCAGGTCTTGCCGTTCTCAGCTTGAGCTGGCTGACCTTTTGGCTGCTGTACGGTTTGGCCGCAGGTGTGAATCCCTACAGCAGTCTGCTGCACCAGTTAGACAGCTCCTTTGCCCGGCTGACAGAGGCATATCGCGCCAGCGCGGAGATTCCGGCGGAAATGCTCCATGACATGGAGCTGATCGCCGCCGAGCTGCGCAATGTGCTCCTGCCCAAGGTGCTGCCCGGCCTGCTGGCAGGAACAGCAGTTTTCACGGTCTGGCTGAACATGATCGCAGGCAGCAAAATGTTGCGCCGCCTGCGGGCGGAGCGGGCTGTCTGGCATCCCTACAGAAACTGGCGGCTGCCGGACATTCTGATCTGGCTGCTGATTGCCGCCGCTGCCCTCTCGCTGCTCGGCGGAGGGCTGGCCCAAGCCGGATACACGCTGGGCATTGCGGCAGGGCTGCTGTATTTTTTTCAAGGCGCGGCGGTGTTCGCCAGCCTGCTGCACCGCTGGAATATTCCGGCCTTCTGGCGTGCGGTCTTATATTTCTTTGTCGCGGTTCAAGGATACGGAGTGCTGCTGCTGACAGCGGCAGGCGTGGCCGACACTTGGGCCGATTTCCGCAGGCTGGCTCAGGACGGGAGGCCCGATGCCGACCCCTCCTGAACGGCAAACGGCGCAGCCGCCCGGCGGCCAGCCATCACAGATGAGGATTGAAATCATGGAAATCATATTGAGAAGAACCATCGACACCTTGGGACGCGAAGGCGAGGTTGTCAATGTCAAACCCGGCTACGCCCGCAACTTCCTTCTCCCACAGAATCTGGCCGTGGCTGTGAACTCAGCCAGCTTGGCCCGGCTGCAGAAGGAGCAGGCCGCCATTGCCAAGCGGCTGGCTGAGGAGAAAAAAAATGCTGAAGCTTTGGCCGGCAAGCTGGAGAACCTGACAGTGTCCTTGAACCGCAAGACCGGCACCGAGGGCCGTCTTTTCGGTTCCGTCACCGGCGGAGACATCGCCGACCAGCTGGCGCAGCTCGGCATCACGGTGGATCGCAAGGCCATCATGCTCAAGGACCCGATCAAAAGCGTTGGCGAGACCAGAGTGGCGGTGAAAGTCGGTTACCAGATGACCTCGGTGATCACCGTGCAGGTGATGCCGGAGATCGCTGCGAACGCAGCAGCCTGAGCATCTTTTCAGCATTCTGCGCACAGGCTGCGGGGCGGTGTCGCGCTCCGCAGCTTTTTTTTCTTTGCTCCGCCTTTTCTGCGCGGGGCAGGCGGCAGTCTAAAAAAACACCGCTTTTCTGAGTGATGTCTCCGCTGCCTGACCATCCAGCCGCTTCTTCTTTTCCCATTCAGCAGCCTGCGGGCCGTGTTCCTCCTCAGAACAACGAGGCCGAGCAGTCGCTGCTGGGCACAATCCTCCTTCAGGATAAAGCCCTGCTCAAGGTTGTGGAGCTGCTCCAGCCGGAAGATTTTTATTTAGACCGGCACAAGGTGATCTTTGAGGCCGCAGTGACGCTGTTTGAACAACAAGCACCGCACGATCTGGTTTCCGTCACCGACTGGCTCCGCGATCACAACCGATTGGAAAAGGCGGGCGGCTCCGTCTATCTGACCCAGCTCACCGAGGTTATCCCCTTCACCGGAATGCTGGCGCATCACGCAGGCATCATCCGGCAGAAGGCCATATTGCGCAGGCTGATTCAGACCAGCTCCGAGCTGGCGGCTCGTTGTTATGACGCGCAGGGCGACATAGACGCGCTGGTTGACCGCGCTGAACAGGCGATCTTTGAAGTTGCCCAGTCGCGCAAGAAGCAGGGCTTTGAGCCGATGAGCCGGATCGTGCCAAAAGCCTTTGATCGGGTGACGCGGCTCTCCGAGCGCAAAGAGCACGTCACCGGCGTGGCCACCGGTTACGATGAACTCGATCGGATGACCGCCGGCCTGCAGCCGTCAGACTTAGTTATTCTGGCGGCAAGACCGAGTATGGGAAAGACGAGCCTGGCCATGAACATCGTCCAAACCGCCGCAGCGATCAACAAGATTCCCACTGCGGTCTTCAGCTTGGAGATGTCGGCAGAACAGCTTGCCCTGCGGATGCTCTGCTCTGTTGGCAAAGTGGATGCCCAGCGCATCCGCACCGGCCATCTTTTCAAGGAAGATTGGTCTAAGCTGACGCGAGGCACCGGCATTCTCAGCGAGGCACCGATTTACATTGATGACACTGCCGGTCTCACTGTGCTGGAAATGCGGGCTAAAGCCCGGCGGCTGAAGTCGGAGTACGGTCTCGGTTTGGTGGTGGTGGATTACCTCCAACTGATGCAAGGGCGCTCCGGCAGCGAAAACCGGAATCAGGAAATCAGCGAAATCTCGCGCTCGCTGAAGGCGATGGCCAAAGAACTGGACGTGCCGGTGCTCGCCTTGTCTCAGCTCAACCGCAGTTTGGAGAGCCGCACGGACAAACGGCCTATGATGTCAGATTTGCGGGAGTGCGTAACCGGCGACACCTTGGTTCTGCTTGCCGATGGCCGCCGCATTCCTATCCGTCAATTAGCCGGGCAAGCCCCTTCCATCATTTCGGTCAACCTGACCGGACAAATAGAATGCGCTCCCAGCGAGTTCGTCTGGTCTGTTGGCAAAAAAGAAACCGTGCGCATTCAGTTAGCCAGCGGGCGCAGCCTGCAATGTTCTCAGGAACACCGCCTGCGTTCCTTGATGGAATGGAAGGAAGCTCGCACGCTTCAACCCGGCGACCGCATCGCTCTTGCTCGCAGCCTGCCGGAACCTGCTCAGCCCATTCCTTGGTCTGAACACGAGATCATTTTGCTGGCGCATCTGCTTGGCGATGGCAGTTATGTCAATCATCAGCCTCTGCGTTACACTACTGCCAGCGAAGAAAACAGCCAATCCGTCACAGCAGCAGCACTGGCCTTTGGGTCAAGCGTCAAGCGGCAACCGGGCAGGGGCAAATGGCATCAGCTAGTCATCAGCGGCAATGGAAATCGCTGGCATCCGGCAGGGGTCGGCAAATGGCTCAAGGAGTTAGGCATCTTTGGTCAGCGTTCGCACGAAAAACATCTGCCCGCAGGTGTGTTCCAACTGCCTGACGAGCAGCTTGCCCTCTTTCTCCGCCACCTTTGGGCAACAGACGGCAGCATTCATGTTGGCAAGGAGAGGCCGCGCATTTATTTCTGCACCGCCAGCGAACGGCTGATCCGCGATGTTGCCGCCCTGCTCCTGCGCTTCGGGATTGTAGCCCGCATCAAACATGTCACCATCGCACGCAGTCCGCAAGGCTGGTTTACGGCGGATGTTTCCGGGGTCGAGCAGCAGCTCGCCTTCTTGCAGAAAATAGGCGCATTCGGCCCGCGCAAAGAGCCTGCCGACAAAGCGGCTGCCGCGCTGGCAGGGAAGGTGGGCAACACGAATGTGGATACGCTGCCGAAAGAAGTGTTTTCGCACATCCGCGAGCAAATGCGGCTGAAAGGTATCACGCAGCGTGAAATGGCAAGGTTGCGTGATACTGCCTACGGCGGAACTGCGCATTATCATTTTGCTCCATCAAGGAAAACTGTATCCAGTTATGCCGAACTTCTGGATGATGACTGGCTGCGCAGTATTGCTCAAGATGATTTGTTCTGGGATCAGGTTGTTTCTGTTGAACCGGCAGGCGAAGAAGAGGTCTTTGACCTGACTGTGCCGGGCAATGCCTGCTGGCTGGCGGACGGCATTGTCAGTCACAATTCCGGAGCAATCGAACAGGATGCTGATGTCATTATGTTTATTTACCGGGACGAAGTCTACAATAAATCGCCGGAAAACCCCAACAAAGGCATTGCCGAAGTGATTGTCGGCAAGCAGCGCAACGGGCCGACCGGCACCGTCAAGCTGACCTTCCTCGGTGAATACACCATGTTTGAAAACTACAGCAATCTGGAGCCGCCGCACGGGAATTCCTTTGCTTGAAACAAAGCTGCCGAGGAGTTTGGCCCATTTTTTTGGCAAGCAAGGAACGAGCATGGCTCGGTTGCCAAGGAGTTTTGCTCGGCAGGAAAGGAGTTGCAGTCGGCAGGACTTCTTTCTTGCCAAACAAAACTTCTTTCTTGGCGGGCCGCAAAGAAGTTCTGCCGACTATAACTCCTTTCCAAGTCGGCAACACTCCTTTGCGGCTTAGCAGAACTTCTTTCTGAGTCGGCAAGACTTCTTTCTTGCCGAGCAAAACTTCTTTTCAGCTCGGCAGAACTCCTTTTTGGCCAAGCCAGATTCCTTTGCCAGCGAGCAAGAAAGGAATGTCAAGAGATCTGACACGGCTGCGCGGAAGATGGTGATCACCTCAGCTTCCTTGAGACTTTTCCCTTTGCCCTGCGCATTGCGTCGCAGCGGCTGCGTCAGGGCAGGCGCGAAGGCTGCGGCAAAGAAAGCCGCAGGCGGATGCAGTGTTCCCGCATTTTTTGCTGTGCAGAAAAAACGCCGCATTGTATGCTGATGCCGATCAACAGAATTTTTCTCCCCGCTGTCAGGTAAGCGAACATGGACACCAGCAAGGAACCCCTCAAATACGATTTCAAGAGCATTGAAGCCAAGTGGCAGCAACTCTGGCTGACCGAAAAGCCCTACAAAGTCAGCGCAGATCCGCTGCGGCCCAAATATTATGTGCTGGAGATGTTCCCGTATCCGTCTGGCCGCATTCACATGGGACATGTCCGCAACTATTCCATCGGCGATGTCATAGCCCGCTACAAACGGCTGCGAGGATACAACGTGTTGCATCCAATGGGCTGGGATGCCTTTGGATTGCCCGCAGAAAACGCCGCGCTCAAGCACGGCGTGCATCCGGCGCAGTGGACCTACAGCAATATTGATTACATGCGCGGCCAGCTCAAGGCGATGGGCCTGAGTTACGACTGGGATCGGGAAATAGCCACCTGCCGCCCTGAATATTATCGCTGGGAGCAGCTGGTTTTTCTACAGCTCTTAGAAAAAGGGCTGGTCTATCGCAAGAAAACCACGGTCAACTGGTGCAATGATTGCGCTACCGTGCTGGCGCGGGAGCAGGTGATTGACGGCTGCTGCTGGCGCTGCGATCAGCAAGTTGTGCCCAAGAACATGCACGGCTGGTTCCTCAAAATTACTGACTATGCCGAGGAGCTGCTGGCGGATTTGGACAAACTGGGCGGCTGGCCGGAAAAAGTTGTCACCATGCAGCGCAACTGGATTGGCAAAAGCCAGGGCCTGGCCTGCGATTTTCAGCTTGAAGAAGGGCAGGGCGAGAAGATTGCCATCTTCACCACAAGGCCAGACACCATCTTTGGCGTGACCTTTATGTCGCTGGCCCCTGAGCATCCCCTGATTGAGACCTTGATCAAGGGCACAGAGCACGAAGCAGCGGTGCGGAGCTTCATCGAGCAGACCCTGTTGGAGAAGCAGCGCATGGCGTTAGACCAGGAACCGGAGAAGCACGGCATCTTTACGGGGAGATATTGCGTCAATCCCTTCACCGGCGGCAGAGTGCCCATTTATGTGGCCAACTTTGTCTTGATGGAATACGGAACTGGCGCGGTCATGGCTGTTCCTGCCCATGATCAGCGCGATTTCGAGTTTGCCCGCAAATACGGCCTGCCGGTTTGTCCTGTCGTGCAGCCGCCGGGCGATGCGTTAGACGGTGCAGGCATGGAAGCTGCCTGGGAAGGCGACGGCGTGCTGGTCAATTCGGGCAAATTTACTGGAATGCCTGCCGCAGCAGCGAAAAAGGCCGTCATTGCTGAGGCGGAAAAACAAGGTTTTGGCAAAACGCACACCACCTGGCGGCTGCGCGACTGGGGAATTTCCCGCCAGCGCTACTGGGGTGCGCCGATTCCGGTGATTCATTGCGAACGCTGCGGCGCAGTGCCCGTGCCCGCAGAGCAATTGCCCGTGGTTTTGCCCGGAACTGCGCCGCCCTACGGCAGTCATGCCCCGCTGCATCAGCAAGAAGCCTTTTACAAAACCATTTGTCCCCAGTGCGGCCAGCCAGCGCAGCGCGAAACCGACACCATGGACACCTTTATGGAGTCCTCATGGTACTTTGCCCGCTACACCAGCCCGCGCAAAGACGATGGTGTTCTCGATCAGGCCGAAGTCAACTACTGGCTGCCTGTAGATCAGTACATCGGCGGCGTGGAGCACGCGATTTTGCATCTGCTCTACTCGCGTTTCTTCACCAAGGCCCTGCGCGACCTTGGTTATTTGCAGATTGACGAGCCGTTCACCAATCTGCTCACCCAAGGCATGGTGATTAAAGACGGGGCCAAGATGTCCAAATCCAAGGGCAACGTGGTTGACCCGGACGATTTGATTCAGCAGTACGGCGCAGACACGGTGCG
>NZ_JBLWEP010000020.1:0-7387 GCF_048287355.1 Candidatus Electronema sp. TJ | reverse complement strand
CCGATGGTGCCCCATTTCTGCGAGGAGATGTGGCAGAGCACTGGTCATGCGCATCCCTTGCAAGAGCAGAGCTGGCCGAGCTTTGATCCGGCCGCCGCAGAGGAAGACGAGCTGACTGTTGTCGTGCAAGTCAACGGCAAGCTGCGGGGCCGTCTGACTGTTCCGTCAGCGACCGACGAAGAGGCGCTGAAAGCCAAGGCGTTGGATGATGACAAGGTGCGCGGCTTCATCGCTGGCAAGGCGATTCAAAAAATCATTGTGGTCAAGGACAAACTTGTTAATATTGTTGTCAAGTGAACTGCAAGCTCAAACCAAGGAGTGCGACTGTGAACAGAATACCTGCTGCCCTGCTGTCTTTTTTCGGCTTCCTTCTGCTGCTCGGCGGCTGCACGGGCTATTATTTCCCCAATGTCTATGACGGCCCGGAGGTCTCCATCTACATGCCGACGTGGGGCAACCGCACCGACAAGCTCGGCATTGACAGCACGATGTACAACTCGCTGTCCTTGTGGTTCCTCAAGTCCGACAAAATCAGCCTGACCAAAAAGCAGGAAGGCGCGGATCTCATTCTCGCCGGCGAGATCATCTCCATCCATCTGCCCAGCATCGGCTGGAGCAGCGCGGCGCGCACCACGGATGTCAAAGTGCAGCTCACGCTGCGCTACGTGCTGAAGGATCTGAAGAGCGGCAAAATTCTCTGGGAGGCCCCGCAGGAAGTTTGGACCGAGGATTACAACACCTTGGTTCAGCGGGCCAGCTCTGAGGACGAGGCAGTCGGACATATTCTTGACGATGTTGCGGAAAAAATTTATCTTGGAACAATTTCAAGAATCCGTAATATGTCAAGGAGCAAAACCCTCTAACCAGCGCGAGACGCATTCCTTCAACGGGATGTATCAAAGAAGCGGAGGACGGGACACGCAGGGCCTTGACAAAATCTGGCGCAGACATGAAACTCTTTTTATGTGCTTGGTCTTTTCGCGCCTGCGCAGACGGAAAAGACCAAGCCGGACACTCAAGCTGCCACGTTCCTTTCCGGCAGAGGTCGCGCAATCGGCGGAAAAATTGGCAAGGCCATTAAAAACAGCTTCATATCCACGATTATCTGGCGTATAGTCAACAGGTGAAGACATGCCGGTCGGACCAGACCTGCCGGACCAACAACGCAAAGTGAATGAGGGTACCAGATGAACTACGGTGTAGTCAGCCAAGAGCAGCTTGAAAAAATTGATGAAATCCTGTCTGAACAGCTCATCAAGATCGGTGTGGACTGTGTCATCATCATTGACATGGCGGGAAACATCATCACGGCGAAGGACAACGGTGCCTCCAAGTATGATGTCTATTCCTTCGCAGCATTGGCAGCCGGCAACTTCGCCACAGTGGATGCGATGGCCAAGCTGGTCGGCGAGCAGGAGTTCTCCCTGCTTTTCCATAAAGGCACAGACTGCAACATCCATTTCTCGAAAATTGACGAGGAGCTGCTCCTGATCACCATGTTCGGGAAGCATATCTCCTTAGGTTTTCTTAGGCTGAATGTTGTGAAGGCACTGGAGCAGATACGCAAGCTTTGGGGAAGCGGCAAGTAACTGCCGCTTTCGGCTTCATACTATTGACAACAGCATCAATCAACAGAGCGGGAGACTGCCTTGAGCTTCATAAATCTGCGCGAAAAAATCGTTCAAGTCAAAATTGTCTACTATGGTCCGGGACGGGGCGGCAAGACCTCCAACTTGGAGTATATCAACCGGAAGTTCAGCAAACAGATTCAGTCTGAAATGGTCAGCCTCAAGACCCACGGCGACCGAACACTGTTTTTTGACTTCCTGCCCTTTGACATGGGCAAGATCAAGGGCTACGAGCTGAAAATACAGCTCTACACCGTGCCCGGCCAAGTGAAATACAACGCCACCCGCAAGCTGGTGCTCAAAGGCGTGGACGGCATCGTCTTTGTCGCCGACGCGCAGGAGGCCATGCGGGAGAAGAACATCCGCTCTCTCAATCAGCTGCATGAGAACCTGAAGGAGTACAAGGAGTCAATATTCAAGATACCCTTGGTCATGCAGTACAACAAAGTCGACCTGCGCGACCAAGGCATTCCCATTCTGCCCACCACCGTTCTGGAGCAGGATCTGAACAGCAAACTCAAAGTGCCGTACTTTGAGGCCAGTGCGCTGACCGGCTACAATGTTCCAGAAACTCTGAAAAAGATCATCTCTCTCACCGTGGTGTCGGTGCAGAAGAAGCTTCTGTAAGATGAACCGGATGGGCGGCTGACGCAGCGGCTCTGACCAGCGCGGACAAGACCATGGCTCCTTCAATCGACGAATTCCAAGACCTCACGCAGTTTGCCGACGAATCATTCGACACAGACGAAGTTGATCTGTTTGAATTCGCCGATGACGAGGACTCACCTCTGCTTCGTCTCAAATCAATCGTCCTGTCCTTGGATTGGGACATCACTGAGGACATCTTAGGCGAACTGAACGAGGAGCTGGCCAGCCTGCGGGCCATGTGGAAAGATGACAAGGTGGCGCAGATTTATCTCCAAGGCATGGAGAATGTGGGCAAGTATCTCAGGGAGGAAGGAGCCTACGCCCACCCCAACGCCATCAAGCTGCTGCTCACCCTGTATCATAACTACGAGAAAATCATCTCCTCCACCAACATCAGCGGCGAGACCATCACCACGATGCTCAAGGCTGACATCCGCAAATTCAAAGTTTTGCAGTACCAGATCAGCTCGCTGAAAAACACCCAAGGCGGTCATGAGCATGCTGAAGCCGCTGAAGCAAAGGAAGAAGCTGCCGCCGCTCCGCTGCCGGAGGTGAAAAAGAAGAAGAAAGCTGCTGAGCCTCAGCCGCAGGCCGCCGCACCTCCCGCAAAGAAAAAGGAGGAAGCTGTCGAATCTCCCAGCCTGCTGCGGAGCATGGAGGCCACCATTCTGGGGCTGGAATGGGAAGTCACCGACGAAGGGCTGGAAAAATTCAGCTCGGAGGCTGCCGAGCTGCGCAACCATCTCAGCGGCAACACAGAGGCTCAGGTGCTGATTCAGGGCCTCCAGGCATTAGGTTCTTACATCCGGGAACAAAAGACCAACGCCCATCCCGACTCCTTCACCATTCTGCATTCGTTCTACGACTCCCTGAAAATGCTGCTCGAAAGCCCAGAATTGGGCGCGGAGCAGCGGCGGCAGATTTTGATCGAGCAGATCAGCAGCTTGAACAGCCTGAAGGAGGTTATTGCCCGTTCCGCAGCAGAGGCGGCGGAAGAGGACGAGCTGGAAGACGAAGCACCAGAGGCTGAAGACACGTTGTCAGTTGAAGAAAATGCAGATGCGGATGATCCTACTGCTGAGCTTGCCGCTGATGACGACGATCTGGATATTGACGCGCTCTTTGATGACGAAAAGGATGGCAAGCCGCAGCCGCAAACGATCAAGGGGCCGTCCGCACCTGCCCTGCCTGCGGCGAAACATAAGGCTGCTCCTGCGCCGCCTCCAGCCAAACTGGCGGAGATTGACGAGGATGAGGATGAGTTTGGCGATGATTTCTTCTCCAGCGGCAGTGGCGGCATCATGCCAGCCCTTGCGGATGAAGATGAGGAGGGCGGTTTCAATGAGAATTTCGCTTCTGCCGGGGTGGGCGAGGAACGGGCTGCCGAGCTTGATGAGAAGCTCAATTCGTTCTTTGATTTCGACGATCTTCAGCCGCCAAAGAAAGCTGAAGACAGCACAGCTCCGCAGTCTTTGTCCACAGCTATAGATGACACCGGAGAAGAGGAGGAGGATGTCGATGCCTCCTTCTTTAACTTTGATGATGAAGAGGACGCTTTAAAGAAGAAGCAGGTCGCCGCGCCGAAGCCGCCTCTGGCGGAGATTATTGAAGAAACAGAGAAAGATGAACCTGAAGAAGAGGAGGAGGATGTCGATGCCTCTTTCTTTGATTTTGATGATGAGGAAAGTGGTGCTGACGCGGCGGCAGCCTCAGATGCCTTGAGCGTTGATGCGCAACAGGCTGTTGCGTCCAACAAGGAGCCGTCCGCTGCTTTGTCGGATGACGGCTTCGGAGACGACGGTCTGGAGAGCTTCTTCAGCTTCGACGAGGCGGAGGAGAAAGAGGCTAGGAGGCCTGCCGCTCCTACGCCGAAAGCGAAGGCCGCGCCGGTGCCGGAGGACGAAGATGAGGACGGTTTGAGCCTTGATGCCGGGCTGTTCGGCGGAGACATGGATGAAAGCCCTGCTCCTGCCTTGGCGGACGAGGATGCTGAGGAGCCGTCCGCCGCTTTGTCGGATGACGGCTTCGGAGACGACGGTCTGGACAGCTTCTTCAGCTTTGACGAGGCGGAGGAGAAAGAGGCGGGGAGGCCTGCCGCTCCTGCGCCTAAGGCGAAGGCTGCGCCGGTGCCGGATGAGGATGATGAGGACGGCCTGAGCCTTGATGCCGGGCTGTTCGGCGGAGACATGGAAGAAGGCCCGGCTCCGGCCTTGGAGGACGAGGATGCTGAGGAGCCGTCTGCGGCTTTGTCGGATGACGGCTTCGGAGACGACGGTCTGGAGAACTTCTTCAGCTTCGACGAGGCGGAGGAGAAAACGGCGGGGCGGTCTGCCGCCCCTGCGCCGAAAGCGAAGGCCGCGCCCGAGCCGGAGGACGATGATGAGGACGGCCTGAGCCTTGATGCCGGGCTGTTCGGCGGAGACATGGAAGAAGGCCCGGCTCCGGCCTTGGAGGACGAGGATGCTGAGGAGCCGTCTGCGGCTTTGTCGGATGACGGCTTCGGAGACGACGGTCTGGAGAACTTCTTCAGCTTCGACGAGGCGGAGGAGAAAACGGCGGGGCGGTCTGCCGCCCCTGCGCCGAAAGCGAAGGCCGCGCCCGAGCCGGAGGACGATGATGAGGACGGCCTGAGCCTTGATGCCGGGCTGTTCGGCGGAGACATGGAAGAAGGCCCAGCTCCTGCCTTGGCGGACGAGGATGCTGAGGAGCCGTCTGCGGCTTTGTCGGATGACGGCTTCGGGGACGACGGTCTGGAGAACTTCTTCAGCTTCGACGAGGCGGAGGAGAAAACGGCTGGGAGGCCTGCCGCCCCTGCGCCGAAAGCGAAGGCCGCGCCGGTGCCGGAGGAGGATGATGAGGACGGCCTGAGCCTTGATGCCGGGCTGTTCGGCGGAGACATGGATGAAAGCCCTGCTCCTGCCTTGGCGGACGAGGATGCTGAGGAGCCGTCCGCCGCTTTGTCGGATGACGGCTTCGGAGACGACGGGCTGGAAAGCTTCTTCAGCTTCGACGAGGCGGAGGAGAAAGAGGCGGGGCGGCCTGCCGCTCCTGCGCCGAAAGCGAAGGCCGCGCCCGAGCCGGAGGATGCGGAGGAGGAATCGGGAGAAATTGATATCGAGCGTGCGGCGGAAATTCGTTCAAAACTTGATTCGCTCTTTAATTTTGACGATGAGGCGGCGGAGTTGCCAAGCAGCAGCTTGGCCGCCGAAGAGGAGCCGCATGAGCTTGAGGATGAATTCATAACTTCCCTTGATGATGACAGCAGCGGCAAACCTCCTGCGGCTGAGGAAGAGGATGACTTTTTCTCTTTCAAAGAAGATGCGACAGCAGAAGGAGAGGAGGAGGCAGTTGTCGGCGTGAAGGAACCTCCTGCGGAAGGCGGGGAAACTGATTCTGAACAAGATTCGTTTTTCGGCTTTGACACCATGAATGACGACACAGCGGAATCTCTCGCCAGCATTGAAGAAGACGAGCAGGATGAGCAGTTCGGCATGGAGGAGGAGGAAAATCCTGCGGCAGAATCTAACATCGACAGCGGCGAGGGAGAAGCCTTTTTCGCCTTCAGCAGCGGCGAGGAGCTGGATGAAAATGGGCAGGCAGACAAGGAGGTTGCTTCAACTTCGACCGAAGCTGCGGAAGAAGATGATGAGGATTTTTTTGCCTTCAACGCTGACGAAGAGCTTGGCCGGGACGATGCTGGAAAGTCGTTAAGGGGAGAAGATGCTGCTGGTGACAGGCTGCCCAGCGAGGCGGATGATGAATTTGTCCTTGGCAGAGACTATGAAACGGACGACAGTCAGGCGGCGGACAGGGTTGAAATGCTGTTTGCGCAGGATGATCTGCCAGATCCGTTCTTCAGCATGACCGACGAAACCGAAGAACCGGAACAAACTGCCGCAGCTGAACTTCACACCTCACTTGCCTCGCTGGCCGCTTCATTGACGGCTTCGCCTTCATCGCAGGCTTTGCGGCAGATATCAGCCTTGGCCGCCGCAGCCCGGCAAGAAGGCCCGGTTCAGCCGCAGCAGTCAATCGTGCTTGATCTGCTGGAATCTTCAACGTCGATGCTCGCCAAGGCACCGCTGCAAATGAAGGATGGGTGCGCGGTGGTGCAGGAGCTGGCCTCCAGCTTGGCACTGAACGAAGAGCCTGCCGCTTTGGCGGCGACGGTCAGCCGCTACACCGCTTGGCAGCGGCAGTTCTTTGAGCAGCTGCTCAAAGAGAAAAATTCGCCTGATACAGCTGGGATTGTTGAGGCGGAGAGTCAAGAGGAAGGCGTTGTCCAACTCCAGCAGCTGCTGCACAATGAGTTTCGTCAGCTTCGTCAGGAGCTGCTGGCGGAATTGTCCAATAGACCTCTTGCATAACTGTCGTTTGATGATGCAGGGGTAGGGGCGAAAAATCTTTCGCCCTTGCTGCTTACGCAGGAGGTCTGATGCAACCCGGCGGCAAGGAAAATTCTTCCGGCCCGCTGCCGCTGTTCCGCGTCACGGTTTTGGTTTGGGAAAACGCATGTTCACCCCTCCTTGCTTTGATGTTTGTTTTTTATCTGAGCTGTCAGCCCGCATCTGCCTCAATATGCAGATTGTCCCGATATTTTTTAATTTTTTCCCGGCGGAAACGCGTTTAAATCGTCCTGATTCACACTTGAATCACTCCGGTTTCAATTGAAATTGCCCTGATTCACATTGAAACCGAGGCAATTCACACTTAAATCGTTCCGATTCCAATTGAAATTGGGCCGGTTTCGATTTAAATCAGGCCGGTTTCAATTGAAATCGCCTTGATTCAAATTGAAACCGGGACGATTCACATTTAAATCGGGGCAATTTCAATTGAAACCGGAGTGATTCAAGTGTGAATCGGGACGATTTCAATCGAAAACGGGACGGTTTAAGTGTGAATCAGGGCAATTTCAATTGCGTTTGGGACGATTTAAACGGTGAACAGGCCGTTGCGACGGACAATCCAGCCATAATATTCTTCAAACGCTCTTGCCTGAGCCGCAACTGGGCCGGGCGAAAGATTTTTTGCCCTGCATCACGCCGCAACGACAGGGCGAAAGATTTTCATTCACACAGGGCGCACTG
This sequence comes from Candidatus Electronema sp. TJ, assembly GCF_048287355.1. Taxonomy (NCBI): domain Bacteria; kingdom Pseudomonadati; phylum Thermodesulfobacteriota; class Desulfobulbia; order Desulfobulbales; family Desulfobulbaceae; genus Candidatus Electronema; species Candidatus Electronema sp. TJ. Next base: position 21 of record NZ_JBLWEP010000020.1, on the reverse strand, counting down.
ACTGGCTCAACTTATGCAAGA
>NZ_JBLWEP010000019.1:12169-23684 GCF_048287355.1 Candidatus Electronema sp. TJ | reverse complement strand
GGCGCGGACTACATCGGCGTGGGGCCAATCTTCAGCACCCAGACCAAAGAAGATGTCTGCGCTCCCGTTGGGCTGAATTATCTCGACTACGTTGCCAAAAACGTCCATATTCCCTTTGTCGCCATTGGCGGCATCAAACGGGAGACCCTGCCGCAGGTGCTCGCGCATGGCGCAAAGACCGTCTGCTTAGTCACGGAGATCATCGGCGCGGAGGACATCGGGCAGCGGGTCAGGGAGATTCAGGCTATCATCACTTTTTCAGGAGCACAGGCATGACACAGGCATACACCACCCAGATGGACGCGGCCCGCAAAGGCATCATCACCCCGCAGATGCGGGAGGTCTTGGCCAATGAGATTATCTCTGAACAGCTTCTGCTGGAACGGGTGGCGCAGGGACGCATCGCCATCCCGGCCAATAAACACCATCACTGCCTGAAGGCAGCCGGGGTTGGCCAAGGGTTGAAAACCAAGATCAACGTCAATCTGGGCGTGTCCAAGGATGTCTGCTCCTTCGAGAGCGAGATGAACAAGGCCCGCCTCTCGCTCAAGTTCAAGGCCGATGCGATCATGGATTTGAGCGTCTCCGGCGACACCGAAGGCTTCCGCAAGCGGCTGGTGGCGGAAGTGCCGGTGATGATCGGCACGGTGCCCATCTATGACACCCTCACCCGCACCGGCAAGCCGACGGAGCAGATCACAGTGGAGGACTGGTTCGAGACCGTGCGCATTCATGCTGAGAACGGCATTGACTTCATCACTATTCATGCTGGCCTGAACCAGAAATGCGCCAGCAGCCTGCGGCTCAATAAACGCCTCTGCGGCATAGTCAGCCGGGGCGGAGCAATTCTGTATGAATGGATGGCCAAGACTGGCAAAGAAAATCCATTCTACGAGCATTTCGACCGGCTCTTGGACATTTGCGAGCAGCACGATGTCTGCATCAGCCTGGGCGACGGTCTTCGGCCCGGCGCGATCAAGGATTCCACCGACGCGCCGCAGATTGAAGAGCTGATCACGCTGGGCGAACTGACCAAGCGGGCTTGGGCGCACAACGTGCAGGTGATGATCGAAGGGCCGGGCCATGTTCCTCTGCATGAGGTGGAAATGAACATGAAGCTGCAAAAGAAGCTGTGCCATCACGCGCCGTTCTATGTTCTCGGCCCGTTGGTCACGGACATCGCGCCCGGCTATGATCACATCACTTCGGCCATTGGCGGAGCACTGGCAGCTATGCACGGGGCGGACTTCCTCTGCTACGTCACGCCAGCGGAACACCTGCGCCTGCCTTCTGCGGACGACGTGAAAGAAGGCATCATCGCCTCCAAGATTGCCGCCCATGCAGGCGATCTGGCCAAAGGCATTCCCGGCGCGGCAGATTTAGATCATGCCATGAGCGCAGCGCGGGGATCTTTGGACTGGGAGGGCCAGTTTGCTCTTGCCCTTGACCCGGAAAAGGCGCGGGCCTATCGCGCATCTTCTGAGCCTGCGGACAAAGGCGTTTGCACCATGTGCGGCGATTTCTGCTCGATGAAGCGGCTGAAGGGACTGCTGTAGCCAGCCCGCACGTGCCCGGCTGCGCGAACAACGCAGCCGGGCGTTGCTGATCCAGCTGTCCCGTTCATAGATGATCATCCGCATCTTGCCTCGCTGCGCCGCGACCTTTTTCCCCGCTGCCCGCCATAAAATCGTGGCATCTGTCTTTCAGATAAGCCATCTATCTTTCAGGCAGGCCATTCCAAACTTTGAATGAGGCATCCCAGATTTGGAATGCCGCATCTGTCGGACAGCCAAGCCGCCTATATTTCCAGCACCTCGCGCATATTATTTTCAAGGCATCCGAAACTTGGGATGCGCCATCCCAGACTTGGAATGCACCGTCTATCTTTCAGGCGAGCCATCCCAAACTTGGAATAAGGCATTTCAAATTTAGGATGGGGCATCCCAGGCTGGGGATGAGGCCTCTCAAATTTGGAATGCGGCATCTGTCGGACAGCCAAGCCGCCTATATTTCCAGCACCTCGCGCATATTATTTTCAAGGCATCCGAAACTTGGGATGCGCCATCCCAGACTTGGAATGCACCGTCTATCTTTCAGGCGAGCCATCCCAAACTTGGAATAAGGCATTTCAAATTTAGGATGGGGCATCCCAGGCTGGGGATGAGGCCTCTCAAATTTGGAATGCGGCATCTGTCGGACAGCCAAGCCGCCTATATTTCCAGCGCATCGCGCATATTATTTTCAAGGCATCCCAGATTTGGAATGCGCCGTCTATATTTCAGGCAAAGCATCCCAAATTTAGGATGCGGCATCTATCTTTCAGACAAGCCGCCAGCCGCAGCTTCTTGCCGCGCTGCCGTTCCGCATCACCAGCCTCCTTGGACTGAGGCGGCGCAGGCAAAATTGCGTCTCCGGCGGATGCGCTCTGGCGGGTGAGGCTCTGTTGGGGTATCTTGTCTGAAAGACAATGTGCCGGAGCAGGAAACATGCCGGGACAGGGCCGCAGCAGGCTGCAAAAACGGCGTTGATTGCAGCTGGCAGCTCTGTCGTCCCGCACCGCAGACAGGCGCAGCTTGCGCATTTTTTTTCATACTTCAAACCGCACTTCATCAATGAATGTTGACACCATGCGGGCCATTGACCGCTGGCTTGGCATCCCGCTGACGTTTCTGCTCACCCTCACCCTGCGGCTGCGGGATTTTTTTATTCCCTCCGCTCCGGCGCGGCAGCAGCGCATCCTTTTCATCGAACTGTCGGAGATGGGGTCAACCATCTTGGCCGATCCAGCCCTGCGCAAGGCCAAGGCCAAGCTCGGCGCGGAACTGTTCTTCGTCATCTTCGCAGGCAACCGGGGCAGTCTTGATCTGCTTGGCACTGTGCCGCCGGAAAATATCTTCACCCTGCGCGAAGACAGCCTGCTTGTCTTAGCTGCCGACACCCTGCGCTTTCTCCGCTGGACACGGCGGCGCGGCATTGACACTGTGGTTGATCTGGAGCTTTTTTCCCGCTTCACCGCCTTGCTTGCCGGAGCCAGCGGCGCAGTCAGCCGGATCGGCTTTCACCGCTTCTGCGGCGAGGGTTTATACAGGGGCGAGATGCTCACGCATCGGGTGGCCTACAATCCGCACCTGCATATTGCCAAAAACTTTATCGCCTTGGTCAACAGCCTGCTGACGGCGGAGCCGGAGCTGCCGTACAGCAAGCAGCTGATCAGCGATGAGGAGATCAGCCTGCCTGTGCTCCGTTTCACTGAAGCCGAGCTGGCAGGAATGCGCAGGCGTGTGACGGAGCAGCACCCTGAATACGATCCGGCCCGGCACCGCTTAGTTTTGATCAACCCCAATGCCAGCGAGATGCTGCCGCAGCGCCGCTGGCCTGCGGAACGCTTCATCGAACTGATCCGGCGTATTCTGGAGGCTGCGCCAGATGTGCTGACGCTGATCACCGGCGCACCTGCGGAGCAGGCGGAGGCAGAGGCGCAATGCGCGGCTGTCGGCAGCCTGCGCTGCGTCAACTTTGCGGGCGCGGTGCGGCTGGCCGAGCTGCCGCTGCTGTACAGCATCTCGACGCTGATGGTGACGAACGATTCCGGGCCGGGCCATTTCTCAGCAATTACCCCGCTGCCGGTCTTTGTTCTTTTTGGCCCGGAAACCCCAAGACTCTACGGCTCGCTGGGCAATGCCACGTCAATTTTCGCCGGGCTGGCCTGCTCGCCCTGCGTCAGCGCGGCCAATCATCGGAAAACGCCCTGCACGGACAATAAATGCCTGCAAGCCATCAGTGTGGAGCAGGTCTTTGCGGCGATTGAGCCGCTGCTGCGGCGATGAAGAAAAAGCACTGACAAGACGCAGTCCTCCTTGCCTCCTGCCTTTTGTTTGGGTACAAGGTATGGAGGCATCATTTTTCTTTGCGGGACAAACCATCTGCCGGAGGAGCCATGAACCGCCGCACATTTCTCCAGCACAGCGGAAAAATAGGGGCCGCCGCTCTGGCTGCGGCTGCTTTTCCCAAGCTCGTCAAAGCAAAATCCAAAGTCACGCTCAAGGTCGTGGGCACTCATGTCACTCTGCTGGAGCCGATCCGGAAAAGGGCTGAGCAGGATTTGGGCATCACTATTGAATTTCATCCGGCTGGCGACGCGGAGGCGCTGCTCAAAGCCTCGACCGATCCGGCAGCCTTTGATATTTACGAGCAGTGGTCGAACAGCATTAAAGTCCTCTGGCAGGCCAAGACGATTCAGCCCATAGACACCCGCAGGCTGACATATTGGAACGAGATCGGCAGGCTGAGCAAGACAGGCCGCATTTCGGATCAAGCCCGGCATGGTTTAGGCGACTCGCCAGACAAAATCCTCTTCATCCAGCCGGACGGCGGGCTCGGCGGTGAGGAAAGCCATGCGATCAGCTTTCTGCCCTACGTGCATAATGTCGATTCCTTCGGCTACAACTCCGCCGTGGTGCCGAAAGGTGTTCCGTATGAGACAGAAAGCTGGGGCTGGCTTTTGGACAAACGCTGGCGCGGCAAGGTGGCGATTGTCAACGCGCCGGAAATAGGCATGCTTGATCTCGCCTTGGCGGCGCGGGCCAAAGGGCTGATGGACTTCAACGACATGGGCAACATGAGCCGCGAGGAAGTGGACCAGCTCTTTGAGATTATCATCAAGTTCAAGCGGCGCGGACAGTTCCGGGGCGTGTGGACTTCAGTGCCGCATTCGGTGGATTTGATGGCCTCCGGCGAGGTGGTGATTCAGAGCATGTTCTCGCCCGGAGTCAGTGCGCTGAACGGCATGGGCATACCTTGCGTTTATGCCGCGCCTAATGAAGGCTACCGCGCCTGGCATGGGGTGATGTGCCTCTCCCGCGACTGCGTCGGCGAACGGCAGGAAGCGGCCTACGCCTTCATGAACTGGTGGCTGTCAGGCTGGCCAGGAGCCTTCATTGCCCGGCAGGGCTATTACATCTCCAATCCCCAGCGTTCCAAGCCCTTCATGTCGCAGGCGGAATGGGATTACTGGTACGAGGGCCTTCCCGCTGCTGAGCCGCTCGCGGGCACTGACGGCAAGATATCCGTGCAGCCCGGCGAGACGCGCACCGGCGGCTCCTACCTCAAGCGTTTCGAGAACATCGCGGTCTGGAACACAGTCATGGACACCTATGAATACATCCTGACCAAGTGGAACGAATTCGTGCTGGCATAAGGAGGGCAGGAAGGATGACTGATTTTCTCCTGTGCGCTGTCGGTCTGAAGAAGCGCATCGCCTTGGGCTACATCGTCACCGGGCTGGTGGCCTTCATGATCGCCCTGCTCTCGTACAACGCCTTCACCCGGCTGGCCGAAGACTTCCGGCGGATCGTCCGATTCAGCCGCAGTTCCGCCGACAACATGGCCTTTGCCGCCCAGATGACTGAGATGCAGCGGCAGGCGCTGATCTACATCTACGAGGGGCACAACTCAGCAGGCGAGCAGGTTGGCACGATCTACAAGCGGATGACAGACAACATCCTTCTCAACCGCGAGCTGGATCAAATCGGCGCAGAAGCGGTGGTGGAGCTGGCCCTCAGGCATCTGGAGTTGTATTACGAGGCCTTTCAGGAGGTGCGGCAGCAGCGCAGGCTTCAAGAGCGTCTTGTCAAAAGTGATTTCCGTGTCCATGCCACCAGAGCGCAGCAGCTGATCGAGGAGCTGACCAGACAGGAGCAGGCTGACTTCTCTGCTTTGGGCTTTCCGCAGCAGGGCCGGCAGGACAGGGCCGAGCGGATGCTGAACGGTGCCAGGATGCTGGTCTCGCTGCTGGAAATTGAGAAAAACGCCTACCGCTACTTTGATTCCTACGACAGCGGCTTCATCAAGGCGGCAGAAGCCAGCCTGGAGGAAACCCGCAGGCAGCTCCGCGCCTTTGCCGGACAGGACAAGGCGGCGGAGCTGAAAGACGTGCTTTCCCGTTATGAGGCCACCTTTCTGGAGGCGGTGCAGCGCACCAGAGGCTATCTCTATCTGGTCAATGTGGTGATGGCGGCTCAAGCCTATGAGACCATTTACCAGTCGGACAAACTCTCGGCCTTGATGCTGAGCGAGACAGAGCGCATTCAGAAAGAAGCCTTTGCGCATATCAGCTCCCGGCTGCGCATCCTGCTGCTCTCCTCCAGCCTGCTGCTGCTCTTCGTCGCCTTATTTTCCTACCTCATCAGCCAGAGCATCACCCTGCCCCTCAAGCGGCTGACCGATACCTTCAAGCTGCTCGCCTCCGGCTCGGCGGAGGCGAAGATCCCGCCTTATCCTCTCCCGGACGAGCTGGGCGACCTCACCGGCGCGGCGGCCAGCTTCAAGGAAAAAAACATCGAGCTGCGGGCGAGCAAGAAGGAGCTGGAGCGTTCCAACGACGAGCTGGAGCAATTTGTCTACACTGTCTCGCACGACCTGAAATCGCCGATCGTCACCAGCATGGGCTTCATCGGCATCATCCGCAAGCTGGCGGCGCAGGGCAAGGCAGAGCAGGCACTGGCGATGCTGGAGAAGGTGATCAAGGCCAACGAGCGGATGAGCCAGCTGATCAATGACCTGCTGGAGCTGAGCCGGGTCGGGCGGATCGACATGGACAAAAAGCTGGTTGATTTGAACCAGCTGCTCGGCGACTTCGCCCGCAATCAGGCGGAACGGCTGAAGGCGGCCCAGTTCACCCTGATCATCCAGCCAAACCTGCCGGTCATCTTCGCCAACGAGAGCCGCACCCTGCAAGTCTTTGAAAACATCCTCTCCAACGCGCTTAAATATGTGCGCAACGAGAACGAGGGCTGCCGCCTAGAGATCAGCTCCTATGATGACGGGCAGCAGCAGCACATCTGCTGCGCTGACAACGGGCCGGGCATCCCAGAGGAATACCGCGAAAAGATCTTCGGCCTCTTCTACCGGCTCAATGTCAACATTGAGGGCACCGGCATCGGTCTGGCGGTGGCGAAAAAGATCATGAAATTCCACGGCGGCGACATCAAGGCTGAGGCAAGGCCCGGCGGCGGCGCGGTGTTTCATCTCACCTTTCCAAAAACAAAAACAGAGGCCGGGCGGAGCTGACCGCCTGCCGGACGGCAGGGCATATAGTCGGAGCATAATGCAATGATCATGAGCTGTTATTCCGGCCGAAGGGAGGAATCTCTTTAGAATCATGGGATCTCAGCTCCGTTTGAAATGCCGGATCTCACGCTTCGTATGCCTTGTTCGACGCTTCGAACAGCTCATTCCAAGCGTCGAATGCCTTATCACACGCTTCGGATGCCTTATTCCAAGCGCAGGATGGCTCATCCGAAGCGTGGAACGCCGTATTCCAAGCGTCGAATGGGTCATTCCCGGCGTGGAACGCCTCATCCGAAGTGTCGGATGCCTTGTTCCAAGCGTGGAACAGCGCGTCTCCAGCGTGCTGCGGGGCATTTTCCGCTGTCCGTTCTTCATCTTTGGCGATGAGCGGAGCGGGACATAGTCGGAGCGTCATGAAATCTGCTCCAGCTATAACAGAAGCGGAGCAGCGGCTTCAGCCGCCGCGCACGTTCATTGAGCACAGGCCCGGAGGGGCCAGTTATGTCTGAAGGCGAAAAGAAACTGCTGCTGGTTGAGGACAGCGACGATCATGCGGAGCTGACGGAGTTCTATCTCAAAGACTGCCGCCCGTCGCTGGAGGTGCGCCGCCTGCGCGACGGCGCGGAGGCGATGGCCTACATTGAGCAGGCCGAGACAGCGGCGCAGAGCCTGCCTTGGCTGGTGCTGCTGGATCTCAAACTGCCGAAATACGACGGTCACGAGATTCTTGCCCGGATGAAGCGCAGCGGCAGGCTGTCGAAAATCCCTGTGGTGATCTTCTCCACCTCCAATTCCGGCAAAGACATAGAGCAGGCCATGAACGGCCATGCCAACAGCTACATTGTCAAGCCAATGGAAGCGGACAAATATGGCGAGGTGATCAGCGAGATACTTGAGTACTGGGAGCTGAACGAGCACCACCATCTTCTCCGCGAGCCGTGCAAAACCGATGCCTGAACGCAAGACGCTCAACATCCTCCTGATCGAGGACAACGACGACCACGCCGACCTCTTCGCCGCCAACCTCTCCCTGACAGCCTACGCCAGCTCGCAGGTGGCGCGGTGCACGGCCCTGCGCCCTGGTGTCGCGACATTGGTCAACGGGTCGTTCGACCTGCTTTTCATAGACCTCTCGCTCCAGGACAGCAGCATTGCCGAGACGATGAACTGGCTGGCGGAGCTGGCCGCGTACTGCCCGGTGATCGTCCTCACCTCGCTGGACGACAGGCGCACCATTTTGGACATCATCAACAAAGGCGCGGACGACTGCCTGCCCAAATCTGAGCTGAACGATGTCCTCTTAGAGCGGATCATCCACTTCAACCGCGACCGCTGGCGGCTGAAGCAGAAACTGATCAAGAGCGAGGAGGCGTACAAGGATCTCTATCACAACTCGCCCAACATGCTCGGCTGCGTCGATGCCAAAACCCGGCTGGTCTTGAGCTGCAATCAGACCTTCGCCGACAAGCTGGGCTGGAAGATCGAGGAGATTCTTGGCCGGGAGGTTCATCACTTCTACCATCCTGACTGCCTCAGCCAGTACAACAAAGTCTTTGAAAATTTTCTTGTCACCGGCATCATCCGCAACGCGGAGATGCAGCTCCGGCGAAAGGACGGCAGGGCTGTTGACGTGCTGCTGAACGCCTCTGCGGCAAGGAATGAAAAGGGAGACATTCTGCACACCCGCTCCACATGGATTGATGTCAGCGAGCGGAAGGCTGCGGACAGGAAGCTGAAGGAAATGCAGCGGCTCAACCGGCTGATCATCGAGACTATCCCGGACCTGCTCTGGCTGAAGGATGTGGACGGCGTGTATCTGAGCTGCAATCCCCGCGTCGAGCAATGTCTCGGCGCGCCGGAGGCGGAGATAGTCGGCAAGACAGATCATGACTTCATGCCTAAAGCTCATGCCGATGTCTGCCGCGAGGGCGATCTTAAAACGGTCAGTTCCGGCAAGACACAGATGTGGGAAGAGTGGGTGCGGTTCGCGTCTGACGGCAGAGAGCTGCTGCTGGAAGTCATCAAGGTGCCGCTCTTTGACGAGGAAGGCCGGGTGGCCGCTGTGATGGGTGTCGGCCATGACATCACGGAGCGGCATGAGGCGGTGCAAAAGACAGAAGCGGCCAACCGCGCCAAATCGGTTTTTCTCTCCAACATGAGCCACGAGCTGCGCACCCCGCTCAACGCCATCCTCGGCTACACGCAGATATTTCTCAGCGACGAAACGCTCACGCCCAGGCAGCGGAGCGGCATCAGCACCATTCATCAGGCAGGCGAGCACCTACTCCTGCTGATCAATGACATCCTCGACATCTCCCGCATAGAGTCGGGCAGACTGGAGCTGATCGAGACAGAATTCTGCCTTGCGCCTTTTCTCAAGGGCATTCAGGATATCATCCAGTTGCGGGCGAAGGACAAGGGGCTTGATTTCCGCAACGAGACGGCCGGCCTGCCGGCGGTGATCATCGCCGACGAGCTGCGCCTGCGCCAAGTGCTGCTCAATCTGCTCTCCAATGCGGTCAAATTCACCAGCACAGGCTGGTGCGTCCTGCGGGTGCGGGCGGAATCTGCCGGACAGGGCAAGGCGCGGCTGGACATCGCGGTGGAGGACAGCGGCGCGGGCATCTCCGCCGAAGATCAGAAGCTGGTTTTCGAGCCGTTCCTTCAGGTCGGCGAACGGCTCCAGCACCGGGAGGGCACCGGTCTCGGCTTGGCCATCAGCCGGGAGCTGGTGCGGCTGATGGGCGGCGAGCTGGGGCTTGTCAGTCCGGTGACAGACACCCCGCAGGGCGGGACTGGGCCAGGCAGCCGCTTCTTCTTCAGCATCGAGGTGCCGGTCTCTGATCACCGGGCGGTCATTGAGCACAGGCAGCGCAAGGTGAGCGGCTACGTCTGTCTGCGTCAGCCCAAGGAGCAAAGATCCCGCCGCGTGCTGGTGGTGGACGACAAGCTCTCCAACCGGGCCGTGCTGCGCGACACTTTGGAGCCGCTCGGCTTCGCTGTGCAGGAAGCGGCGGACGGTATCGAGGTGACGGCGGCCTGCGAGCGTTTTCATCCAGACATTATCCTGATGGATCTGCGGATGCCTAAGATGGACGGTTTCACGGCGGCGGCTTTGCTTCAAAAGCACCCGGACTTCAGCCGGATTCCGGTGATCGCCGTCACCGCCTCCATCGCCGAAGGTGATGTCTTCCGCCAGCGTTGCCTTGACAACGGCTTCCGCGATTACATCCATAAACCCTTTTCAGCTGGCGAGCTGCTGGACATCATGGCCGACCACCTGGACATCAAGCTGCTCTACAGCGATTCTGCGGCGGAGTCGGCTCAGGCAGCTGACCTGATCATGCCGCCGCAGGAGCTGCTGAAGGAGCTGGCGTGGCTGGCTGAAGTGGGGGAAATTCAGGGCATCACCGAAAAGGCGGCGGAAATCGCCGCGCTGGACGCAGGGAAATACCGGGGTTTCGCCCGCCGAGTGCAGGAGCTGGCCGACGACTTCCAGTTCGCCGCCCTGCAGGAACTGACCGCCGCGCAGAAAAAGGAGCCCTTATGCCCATTGTGAAAGACTCCATTTTGGTTGTGGATGACCAGCCGACCAATCTGAAGGTGCTGCTCTCCTTTCTTCAGGCGCATAATTTTCAGATCTACGTCGCCGACAGCGGTCTGCGCGCCCTGAACATCCTGAGCAAAATTTGCCCGGACTTGGTGTTGCTGGATGTGATGATGCCGGATTTGGATGGCTTCGAGACCTGCCGCCGCATCAAAGCCGACGAGCGGCTGGCCGGGGTTCCGGTTATTTTCATGACCGCCTTGGACAGTGTTGACGACAAAGTGACGGGCTTCGCCGCAGGCGGAGTGGATTACATCACCAAACCCTTTCAGCAGGTGGAGGTGCTGGCACGGATCAAGACCCATATCGCCCTGAGAAAACGGGAGCTGGAGCTGGAGCAGGCCTTGGCTGAAATCAAAACTCTAAGCGGCATTCTGCCCATCTGCGCCTGCTGCAAGCAGATACGCGACGACCAAGGCTACTGGCAACAGGTGGAGGATTACATCAGCCAGCATTCCAGCGCGATGTTCAGCCACGGTCTCTGCCCGGACTGCTATAAGAAGGAGATGGACAGTTTTCTGGAGCTGACAGGACAGAAGCGCAAGGCCCCAGAGGATGAGGCCGGAGAGGGGACGAACGGGACGAAGCAGATATGATTCAATCTTCTTCCGATGGCTGAAGGGATTTGTCCTCGTCCAGTTTGGCCACAGCCTGCATCAGCACGTCGCGCAGCGGCACCGGCTTGGCAGGCGCGGCAATTCCTGAAGCAGCCCGGCAGGTGCGGATGGTCGGATTGGCCCACGAAAGCATTTCGGTCACTGCGTCAACGCCCCGCTTTTCCGCTGCTTCCGCCTCAATCATATTGCCATTGCGGATGCGGATGATGCCCCGCTGCTTGCC
>NZ_JBLWEP010000019.1:0-11931 GCF_048287355.1 Candidatus Electronema sp. TJ | reverse complement strand
GTGTCGGCGTGCCAGCGGCGGACGTGCAGCAGCAGCTCAATGCCGCTCTCGCCGGAAAGCTGCACATTGGCCAGCACAAGATGAACAGTGAACCGGCTTAGGATTTCTCGGGATTTGGCGATGCTGGGGGCGAAGGCTACCTGATAGGCACTGCTGTAGGGCAGAAAGGCTTCCCGCAGCTCCTGCATGAAATTCTTGTCCCAGTCAACGATCAGTATGTTTTTGCGGTTCATGGCGGTCGGCGCACCCTTCTTGGTCATTCAAAATAATCCGGCAGTTCCTGCTCTCCGCCGGACTGGGGCAGGATGTCGCCAACTGGAATGTTGCGTCCGATTAGGGTTTTGAGGGCGACTAAGTTGACTAATCCCTCCAAGCCCGCGCCGCCGTGCTGACGGAGATGAGCGAGCAGGGTTTTAACAGCAACTGGCGGCTCGACTTTGAAGCCGGTCACTCTTCTGCCAGCAAAAGTCATGATGCTGGTGAAGGACTTGTCCCGGTTGAGGGAGGCGATGCCCTTGGCCAGCGCGTCAGCGGAATCCTCGCGTTCCAGCTCATCGAGGATTTCATTGACCGCGCCGAGATAGTTTTCCACCTTCTCCCCGGCGATGAGCAAGTCCAGCCCCACGTCCAATTTGTACATCCGGTCGAGAAAATCTTTGATCAGATCGCCCTGAATGATGGAACCGTGCTGCGGGGCGATCATCTCCGGCGGCGGATCGAGGTTGCGGATGCGCGAGACCGCCAGCCGGAGCGCATCCCGCGAGGGCATGTAGAGCTGGTGGAAGGTCTTTATGCCCTCCCAGCACGCTTCGGTGGCGTACAAATCCGGGGTGTAGGACAGTCCCCCGAAGAGGTCTCCGGAAAACAGAATGCGGCTGCGCACGTCATAATACATCATCGCCCCCCGAAAATGACAGAAGGGCGAGGGCACAAAAATCAGGCGGCAGCCGCCGGGCATGGTGGCTCGGTGATTTCGGTAACTTTCCACCGCTTTGAAGCGGCTCGCCTTGAGACCAAAGAAGTGAATCAGCCTCCACGTGTCTTCTGAGGCTACCACCATGCACTGCGGATTGAGCTTCTGGATGTAGGCCGAATTGGGTGCCACGTCAGGATCCTGATGGTTGATCAGTATCCCGTTGACCTTCTCCAGGCCGCCGATGATGGGCGCGACCGCCTTCTGCAAACAGGTGAGCAGTTCCGGCGGGCCGGGATCTATGATGATGTTGGCCCCTCCGGGCGCATGAGGGTAGCAGAGGAGGTAGATGTTGACCTCCAGCAGAGCATCCGAGCGGTTGGCCAGCCACCAGACGTTGTCACGCAGTTCAACAGGCTTCATCGTCTTCTCTTTCATGATCAGCGGGATATTTAGAATTGTTCAGCTCCGGCGCACAGTTCCTTCTTGTATCTTATCGCATCTGAGAAGCATTCTCAACGGATGCCTCCTCCGCTCCGAAGTTTCTTCTCATGCTGCTGGCCGCGACAATAATTTCCGCGCTTTTTCCTTTTTCCGCAGTGAAAAAGAAAACGATATGATTTTGTTAAATAATACTTCATGCCTGAAAAAAAATGAAGAGAAAAATCAGGCGGCGGCAATGAGCCGCTTTCTTGCGGCGGAACAACTAAAAACAATGTCGGATATTGACATTGCGCTCTCTCCTGAGTAATCTTGACAATGAGGCTTTTTCAGTTCCTTATCAATCTTCAGAAGCACAAGGAGATGCACATGCTCAAGAAAAACATGAGAACCATCGCGCTCGTTTTCACTGCTTCGCTGGCATTGGCTCAAACCGCCGCCGCCAGAGAATTCGCTGAAATCTACACTGACTGCGGTTTGGGCGCATTGATCGCTCCCCGCACTCCGGCGGTCGCGGCGGTGACCAACGTCACCTTTGACCTTGGCACCACAGCCATCATCTCCAACATCTCCTCACCGGAGACCTGCAAAGGCGGCAAGGCATTGACCGCTGCCTTCATCAACGAAACCTATGAGCCGCTGGAGGCCGATCTGGCTCGCGGGCAGGGCAAGTATTTAGACTCGCTGACCACGCTTGCCGGTGTGCGTGAGGACGGCAAAGCCGCATTTGTTCAAGGACTGCGCAGCGATTTCGCCGCAGCTGTCGTCGCTGACGGCTATGCGGAGCGCAGCCGCTTCGAGAAGGCCGAGCATCTGTACAATCTGGTCTTCCGCCAAGCAGAAAGCAGAAGCTGAAAGCTGCTTCGTTCAGGGGGGAGGAGCACTCCTCCCTGAACGCAGAGCGCAGATCAAGAAGACTCGCCTTCCTCTGCCCGCTGAACCCAGCGGTTCTTTTTATTTCCTGCATCGTTTTGCTTCTGCAAAAAAATCAAGACCGCGTTTTGGAGCGGCTGGGGCGGCGCACACGGCAGATCAAGGAAAAGCTGGCTGCCGCCGCCGGTGCTGTGCCCAAGCCGGTGATTTGGATTCATGCCCTGTCTGTGGGCGAGGTGCGTTCCGCCCTGCCGCTGGTCAAAGGCCTCCGTGAAAGCATCCATCCGTCAGCACTTATTTTCAGCGCGACCACCCGCAGCGGCAAAGAACTGGCCGAACGGCTCATTGCCCCGCACGTTGACCTCATCCTGTTCAGCCCGCTCGATTTTCCCTGCGTTGTCCGACGCTTTCTTAACGCAATAAAGCCGAGCTGCTTCATTCTTGTCGAGACAGATTTCTGGCCGAACTGGCTACGTCAGCTTCAGCAGCGGCAAATACCAGTCATGCTTGTCAATGGCCGCATCTCCGAAAAATCTTTCGCTTCCTATTGCCGCTTCGCCTTGTTCTTCAAGCCGATGTTCCGCTGCTTCAGCCTGCTTTCCATGCAGACCGCGCAGGATCGGGACAAAATGCTCGCGCTCGGCATCCCGGCTGAACGGATCGTCTGCTTCGGCAATTTGAAATACGATCTGCCTGCCAGCCGCTCTGCCGCCTTTGCCCTGCCTGCATTCAAAGATGGCTCGATTTGGGTCTGCGGCTCCACCCATCCCGGCGAAGAAGAACTGATTTTTGCGGCATTCCAGAAAATCGCAGGGGCAAACCCCTGTGTTCGCCCTTCTCCTCTGCGTTTAATCCTCGCGCCACGAAAAATCGAGCGAGGCGGCGAGCTGCTCAAGCTGGCTTGCAGCTTCGGCCTGAATGCTGCGCTCCGCAGCAGCGGCGAATCGGGCGAGGAAAGCTGCGTCCTCATCTTAGACACCATCGGTGAGCTGGCAGACTGTTACAGTGTGGCGCGGCTGGCTTTCATTGGCGGCAGTTTGGTGAACGAAGGCGGCCACAACCCGATTGAAGCGGCAGTTCAAGGCGTGCCCGCGCTGTTTGGCGAACACATGGAGGATTTTCATGAAATCGCCCGCGATTTGGTGACGTGCGGCGGGGCAAAGGTGGTCACAGCTGAGACATTGGCCGAAACCGCCGCCGCAATTCTCTGTGATGATGCGCTGCATACGGCCATGTCCGGCTCGGCGCGACAGTTAGTTGAACTGCACCGCGGCGGCGTGAGGCAACATGTGCAGGCGGTGCGGGATATGCTTGCTGTTTCAGCTGTCACATGCCGTAAAGAGCAGTGTCATGAGGCGATGATGGATAAAATTTCAAATCATTCAACATGATTTGAGCATTTTTATTCCAAGGCGCGACATGCTCTGACGGAGAATTCAAGGCAACTTGCTCTTCCGCTCTCCTTTTCGACAGAAATTTCTTTGCACGCCGACCAGAACTCAGAATACAACACAGCATTTCTCCTGCATGATTCCGGGAGTGAATCCCAAAGTCCGCGCACGTCTTTCTTTCCTCTGCTTCCGGCTTTGTTTGAAGGATTTTCAACAAACTATCGGCTGCGTTTCTTGCATGAAAATTTCCGTTTCCTCTTGTAAATTGAGCCATTCAAACGAGATGCAGGAAGGAACATGGAGATAAATCACCGGCGAGCTGTGGATTTGACCAAGACAGCCTTGTTTGCCCAAAAGAAATGAAGGCGCAGGCCAAAACAGGCTGCACGAACCCGAAAGGCCGCTTCAACCGCCACGTTTCACGCTGCAATCAGGCCGTTTCACACTTAAAACAACACGATTCACGCTTAAAACGGTCTGGTTCACGTTTAAATCAGGCCGATTCACTCGTGAAACGGGTTGATTCACACTTCAATCAAAGCGATTTAAACGTAAATCAAGCTGATTCACGCTTAAATCGTGTCAGTTGAAGCGTGAATCATGGCGGTTTACGCTTCAATCATGCCGATTAAAGCGTGAAACGGCCTGATTGAAGCGTGAATCAGGGCAATTTAACTGTGAAACAGGATGGTTCAAGCGTGCTTTGGAGAGAAAAAAAGCTCATGTTGCTCAGAAGATACTGACAGCGCGGCAAACGCATGCTGAGACAGCGCGGGACAAGTCTTCCGCAGCCCATGCGCTCCTTCATTGCGCGGCGGATGAGCAGGGCGCGAGGCAAGATGCCTGCGCGGCGCATCATAACGAGAGACACCGGCAGCCCGTTCACTGTTTTTTTAGAAAAATGACTATGCAGACGCATTGTTCGGGCCGCGAAAATATTGTAAAGTAACCTGCCCTGCCATTCGGCGGACACATTCAATCAGATCGGAGTTCTTTTTGGCAGCATGAGCCTGAGCATCAGCAAGCTGTCTGTCATCTACCGCACCGAGCACACGCTGATCCACGCTTTGGACGAGGTGGATTTGGAGTTTGCGCCCGGAACGAGCACCGCCTTGATCGGCGAGTCAGGCTCCGGCAAATCCACCTTGGCCTTAGCCTGCCTCGGCCTGCTGCCCGATGCCGCGATTA
This sequence comes from Candidatus Electronema sp. TJ, assembly GCF_048287355.1. Lineage (NCBI taxonomy): Bacteria > Pseudomonadati > Thermodesulfobacteriota > Desulfobulbia > Desulfobulbales > Desulfobulbaceae > Candidatus Electronema > Candidatus Electronema sp. TJ. The sequence goes on along the minus strand of NZ_JBLWEP010000019.1, from coordinate 7,125 downwards.
TCGGCGGCGAGATCAGATTGGACGGGGAATTGGTGGATTATGCCGATCCGGCAGCGGTGAACCGCCTGCGCTGGTTTCGGGTGGCGATGGCCTTTCAGAACGGCAGCTCGGCTCTCAATCCAGTGCATCCGGTTATTGAGCAGGTGGCTGAGCCGCTGCTTTGTCGGACAGCGACGGAACGCGCCGAGGCTCTGTCGATTGCCGCGCAGGCTCTCAGCCGCCTTGGTTTGTCTGAGAAGGAGCAATGGCGGTATCCTCATCAGCTCAGCGGCGGGCAGGTGCAGCGCGCCCTGCTGGCGATGGCCTTGGTTTTGGACCCGGACGTGCTGATGCTGGATGAGCCGACCTCCAATCTTGACGCGGCGACCAAGCTGGTGGTGGCCGAGGCGATCCGCGAGACCAAGGCGAGGGGCAAGGCGGTGCTGCTCATCACCCATGATCTTGACTTCGCGGCTCAGCACAGCGACCGCGCTGCTGTCCTTTATTCCGGCCAGCTGATGGAGCTGCTGCCTGCGGCCAAGCTGCTCACCCAGCCATATCATCCCTACACAATGGCCTTGAGCCGCGCCTGCCCGGACATGGAGCGGACCAGAGACCTCGGCGGCATCCGGGGCGAATCCCTGCGCCGCAGCGCCGACTTGGCCGCCCTGCCTGCGGTCTTGTCCGAGCGCAATGGGGCCGCGCTGCGCCCGCTTGGCTGCCTTTTCGCCGGACGCTGCACTCAGGCTGTGGAGCGATGCTCCAGCCGCCAGCCGCAGCTTGAGACCTTGGAAGAGCATAACGTGCGCTGTCTGCGCCGGGGCATTGTCAATCTGCTGGAGCTGCGCGGGGTGAGCAAAAGCTACAAGGACGTGCAGGCCCTGCGGCCCGTTGATCTGACCATCCGCGCTGGCGAGGTCTTTGCATTGATCGGAGAGACCGGCTCCGGCAAATCCACGCTCTCGATGATCGCCTCCGGCAGCCTGAAGCCGGACAGCGGCAGCCGTCTCTTTGACGGCAGGGACATGGATGAATGGAGCCGCAGCGATCGCAAGTCGCTGGTCCGCCGCATCGGCCTGGTTTATCAGAATCCAGCCGAGTCCTTCAGCCACCGCTTCACTGTTTTCGACATTCTCACGGAGCCGCTGAGAATCCACGGCATAGTCAACAAGGTGATTCATATCGAACGGGCGCATGAGGTGCTGACGCAGGTGCATCTGCCGGAAGACGAGGCCTTTCTCCGGCAGTATCCGCACCAGCTCAACATGGGCGCGCTTCAGCGTCTGAGCATCGCCCGTGCCCTGATCCTGCGGCCATCGCTGCTCATCGCTGATGAACCGACCAGCGCCCTTGATCCCAGTGTTCAGGCCAAGGTGCTTAAGCTCTTGCTCCATCTGCAAACCGAGCTGGGTCTTTCCCTGCTCTTTGTCACGCATGACCTCGCCTTAGCCCGCAAGGTCAGCGACCGCGTCGGTGTGCTCTTCAAGGGGGAACTGGTGGAATGCGGCCCAGCCTCAGCCGTGCTGAAGCGGCCCGCGCATCCCTACACCAAATTCCTCGTCAGCAGCGCGAGGGGGACTTAAAGAACCGGGAGCGGCTCTGATCAGCTTGAAAAAACAATTACCTCAACATGAAAGGAAGATAATGAAGATAGCGATGATCGGCACTGGTTATGTCGGCCTTGTCACCGGTACCTGCCTGGCGGAGTTCGGCCATGAACTGGTCTGTGTGGACAAGATCGAGGAAAAAATCGTCCGCCTGCGGCAGGGGCAGATTCCGATCTACGAGCCGGGCTTGGATGTGATGGTGGCTAAGAACGTGGCCGAGGGACGGCTGCGCTTCACCACGAAATTAGACGAGGCAGTGCCGGAGGCGGAGGCGGTTTTCATCGCGGTCGGCACTCCCTCATCCCGGCGCGGCGACGGCTACGCGGACCTCAGCTATATCTACGCGGCAGCCAAAGAAATAGCTCCTTGGCTGCGAGACTACACCGTGATTGTGGACAAGAGCACAGTGCCGGTGGGCACAGCCCGCCAAGTGGCCCGCATCGTCCGAGAGGCCAATCCTCAGGCGGAGTTTGATGTGGCTTCCAATCCTGAATTCCTGCGCGAGGGCGCGGCTATCGCCGACTTTATACACCCAGACCGGGTGGTGATCGGCGTGGATTCAGAACGTTCGGAGCAGGTGCTGCGCGAGATATATAAACCGCTCTATCTGCGCGAAACGCCCATAGTCAGCACCAGCATTGAGACCGCTGAGCTGATCAAATACGCGGCCAACGCTTTCTTGGCGGTGAAGATCAGCTTTATCAACGAAATAGCCTCGGTCTGCGAGGCAGTCGGCGCGGATGTGGCCGCGCTGGCCAAAGGCATCGGCATGGATGGGCGAATCGGCGGCAAGTTCCTTCACCCCGGCCCCGGCTATGGCGGTTCTTGTTTCCCCAAAGACACGCTCGCCCTGATGCGTCTGGTGCAGGAATATGGAGAAAGCCTGCGCATCGTTGAAGCGGCGGTGGAGGTAAACGCGGCACAGAAGGCGCGGATGGTCAAGAAAATCCGTGACGCGATAGGAGGCTCGGAAGCAGGCAAGATTATCGCTGTGCTCGGCCTGACCTTCAAGCCGGAAACCGATGACATGCGCGATGCGCCCGCGATCACCATTCTTCCGGCTCTGATGGAAAAAGGTGCTATAATTCGTGCCCATGACCCAAAAGGCATGGACGAGGCCCGAAAATATCTGCCTGAAGGCGTGGACTATGTCGAGAATGCCTACGCTGCCTGCGAAGGCGCGGACGCAGTGGTGCTTATGACTGAATGGAATCAGTACCGCGCCCTTGATTTGGAGCGGCTGAAAAAAATGTTGCGCCAGCCGGTCTTCATTGACCTGCGCAATGTCTATGAGCCTGCGGCGATGAAGACGGCAGGGTTCCGGTATGTCGGGGTGGGAAGAAAATAGTACAGCAGATGCGGGCCTCAGGGACGGTTGCGGCTGAGGCCCGCAGAACTTGCTTACTTTTTCTTCGCGGAAGCGCGCTTGGCGGCTTTTAGCGGGTTAACTTTGACCGTGACCACCTTGATCTCCGGCTTGGAATGGGTAGCTAAGTTGCAGAAACCCAGCCGCCATTTTGCCGATGGCTGCATGAAGGTGCCGCAGTACTGGCTGCTGTTTTCCTCAACAACGCGGTCGCAGCCGCTGCACTTGTCAATGATCGGCTGAAAGCCACCGGAACTGTATTTTCCTGCGCTGCTGGTCTGCATTCTGCGAACCTCCTGAAAAAATATGATGTTTTCCTTGAACTGGAAAGAAATCTTGCATACAATGAAACTGATTGCGCCAAGTTGCCATTTTATAAATGGTATTGCGCCCGCTGTCAACTGTTTATACGGTATTTCCGGCTGAAAAATATCACTGGTGGGGTCTGAGCGATGCCTGTTTACGTCTGGAAAGGGAAGAACTCTCTCGGCAATAAGATCAAGGGCGAAATGGAAGCGGTGAACGAGGCGGCGGTGCAGGCCCAGCTCAAGCGCCTGCGCATCCAGAACCCGACGGTGAAGGAAAAGCCTAAGGATATGTTCGCCAACGTGGCCTTTTTACAGCCCAAGGTGACGGGTAAGGACATTGTTATTTTCACCCGGCAAATGTCCACGATGATCGACGCAGGTCTGCCGCTGGTGCAGAGCTTGCAAATCCTCTCCAAGCAGCAGGACAATCCCACCTTCAAGCGGGCGCTCACCGAGATGCTCAGCGATGTCGAGACCGGCCTGACACTGGCGGACAGCATGCGCAAGCATCCCAAGATATTCGACTCGCTTTTCGCCAATATGATCGAGGCTGGCGAGGTCGGTGGCATTTTGGACACTATCCTTTCTCGGCTTGCGGCATTCAAAGAAAAATCTATGGCATTGACAAAAAAGATCAAAGGGGCAATGACGTATCCGGTGATCTGTCTCGGCATTGCCATTCTGATTTTGGCGGTTATTCTCATTTTCGTCATTCCGGTCTTCCAAGAGATGTTCACCAGCATGGGCGGTGCGCTGCCTGCGCCGACCCAGTTTGTCGTTGACATGAGTGAATTCGCTCAATCGAATATTCTTTACCTTATTGCCGCTGCTTGGGTGGCCGCTTTTCTCTTTAAGAAGTATTACAATACAGAAGGCGGACGGATGAAAATTGATGCGCTCCTGCTCCACGCGCCGGTCTTCGGCCCGCTGATTCGCAAGGTGGCGGTGGCCAAGTTCACCCGCACCCTCAGCACCATGCTGGAAAGTGGCGTACCAATCTTGGACGCGCTGCAAGTTGTGGCCAAAACTGCCGGCAACAAGGTTATTGAGCAGGCGGTCTTTCATGTCGCCAGCTCCATCGCCGAAGGCCGTCCCATCGCCGAACCGCTCGAGGAATCCGGCGTATTCCCGAACATGGTCGTGCAGATGATCAATGTCGGCGAGTCGGTCGGTGCCTTGGACGCGATGCTGTCAAAAATCGCCGATTTCTATGATGAGGAGGTGGATCAGGCGGTGGAGAATCTCACAGCGATGATTGAACCGTTCATGATGGTGTTCCTCGGCGGCACCATCGGCGGGCTGGTTGTGGCCATGTACCTGCCCATCTTCACCATGGCCGACAACCTCTGACGGCGGCATGGGCAAGACAAGATTGATAATCATTGACACTGCTTTATTTTTTTCTTATAGTTAGAGCAGGTTGGAATGATAACCTCCACATACAGCGACAATACGGAGATATAAAAATGACCCTGACCAAGGCAAATCTCATTCAAGCGGTTTACAAAAAGCATCCTGGGCTGACTAAGACACAGGCTGCTGACTCGGTGGAGACCTTCATTCAGCTCGTCAAGGAATCCTTGATCAAGGGCGAAGACATGCTCCTCAGCGGATTCGGCAAATTCAACGTGAAGGACAAGAAGCCCCGGCGTGGGCGCAATCCGCAAACCGGCGACGAGCTGATTCTTGATGCCCGGCGGGTTGTGACCTTTAAACCCTCCGGCATCCTCCGCAGCAAGATCAACAACGGGAAATAAGCGCGACGGAGAACAGCGTCCGCTCAATACTTGGGCGGGCGCTCAATTGATCTTCCGCAGTAAACCCCGCAGCAGTATATCTTGGCCCAATTTTTCCGCAGTCAGTTCTGCCAGCAGCACTTCTGGCGCATTGCCGGTGAGCAGCGGCGTTCCATTCTCGCCGATGAAGCAGGGCGCGACAAAAAGGCAGACTTCATCCGCCAAACTGGCCCGCAGAAAGGCTCCATGCACTGCTGCGCCGCCTTCAACCAGTACGGAAGTCAGACCCGCTTGGCCGATTTGCTGCAAAATCTGCTTCAGATCAAGCCGTCCGTTCTCATCAGCAGCAATGCGGTGAACGACCGCGCCAGCCGCTTCCAGCTTGCGCTGCTTTTCGGCGCAGGCATCAGTTCGGCAAAAAATCCACGTCTGCGCATCGGACTGCTGGCGCAGCAGTTTTGCCTCCGGCGGCAGGCGGAGCTGGCTGTCCAAGATAATCCGCAGCGGATCGCGGCCTTGCTCCAAGCGGCAGGTGAGCGAGGGATCGTCAATCAGAGCGGTGCCGCTGCCGATCAGAATGGCATCCAGCTGGTCGCGCAGCTCGTGCGTCCGCCGCTGCGATTCCGGCCCGGTGATTGCCCCTCCTTGGCCGCGCATTCGGCTGATTCTGCCATCTAAACTCATGCCCGCCTTCAAAACCACCCACGGCAGGCCGGTGCTCGAATGCTTGATGAAAGGCCGGTTGAGCTGGCGGCATTCCTCTTCCAGAATGCCCATTTTTACCATAACACCTTGGCTGCGGAGGAATTCTGCTCCGCCTGCGGCGACCGGATTTGGATCAGCCATGCCGACCACAACGCGGACGATTCCGGCGGCTAAAACCGTCCGGCTGCACGGCGGGGTTCTGCCGGTGTGATTGCACGGCTCAAGGGTGACGTAGAGCGTGGCACCGGCGCAGGCGACCGCTCCACCGGCATCCGCGATGGCATTAATTTCGGCATGAGGCGTGCCCGCCTTTTTATGCCAGCCGCTGCCGACAAGCTGCCCGTCGCGGACTATCACCGCGCCGACGCAGGGATTGGGCGCAGTGCGGCCCAGCCCTTTTTTGGCCAGCTCAAGGGCTTGGCGCATGAAATGGAGGTCAGGCCCGCTCATTTCTCCTTGTGGAGAAAATGCTTGAGTTCCACCATGAATTCATTAACATCCTTGAACTGGCGATAGACCGAGGCAAAACGGACATACGCCACCTCGTCCAGCTCCGGCAGGGTCTCCATCACCCATTCACCGAGCTGCGAGGTGGGAATCTCCTTCTTGCCCACGTCTTGCAGCCTGCGCTCGATCTTGTCCACAAAGGCATCAAGCTGCTCCATGCTCACCGGCAGCTTCTCGCAGGCTTTTTCGAGGCCAAGTAGCATCTTGCCCCGGTCCCACGGCTCGCGGCGGCCATCTTTTTTCACCAGCATGGGCAGGGTCATCTCGATGCGCTCGTAGGTGGTGAAGCGCTGCTCGCAGGCCGCGCAGTGCCGCCGCCGCCGGGTGATGGTCTTGTCGCGGTTCAGGCGGGAGTCAATCACCCGGTTGTCGATGCTGCTGCAATACGGACATTTCATAAATCAGGCCGCAAATTCCTCCTCCCGCGCCATCTCAGGATAGAGCGGCAGCTCCTCGCACAGCTCGCGCACTTCCTGCCGCACCTGGGCGATCACCGCCGGAGTTCTGGATGTCAGCACCCGGTTGATCCAGTCGGCGATTTTGACCATCTCCGGCTCTTTCAGCCCTCTGGTGGTCACGGACGGTGTGCCGATGCGGATGCCGCTGGTGACGAAGCGCGGCTGGGTGTCAAAGGGGATGGCGTTCTTATTCACCGTCAGTCCCGCCTCTTCCAGCAGATGCTCGGCCTCTTTGCCGGTCAGCCCTTTGCTGCTCAGATCAATCAGCATGAGATGATTGTCCGTGCCGCCGGAAACGATGCGGAAGCCGTGGCCTTTGAGCTGCGCGGCCAGCGTCTGGGCGTTGGTCACAACCTGCCGCTGATACTGGCGATATTCTTCGGTCATCGCCTCTTTGAAGCTGACCGCCTTGGCTGCGATCACATGCACCAGCGGTCCGCCCTGAATGCCGGGGAAGAT
>NZ_JBLWEP010000018.1:0-24173 GCF_048287355.1 Candidatus Electronema sp. TJ | reverse complement strand
TTCCAGCTCTGCTGCTGAAGAGACGATCACCTGTTTGTCTTTTTCCGTGTAAACAGAAAGCTGCTTGCCGTCGTTGAGAATGATCTGCTTGTCCGGCGCAGTGTAGTTCCAGCGCATGATGCCCGCTTTGCCGCTGCCGGGACGGTAAAAAACGCTGCTGCCTGCGCCGTGCCGGTCGCGCCTGCCGCTGCGGGTGATCTGCTGGAAATCAAAGCTGAAGCTGGTCAGGCTGCGGTAGAGCTGCTGGATTTTTTCAACCTGCGGCAGCAGCTCGGCTTCAGAGGCGGCGCGGGTTTCGCGCAGCCCGGCGGCGAGCAGGACAAGAAGCAGGAGGGGAAGGAGGAACGATGTGCGGAATGCCGGATTAGACATCTGCTTTTTCCAAATAAATAGGTCGGCCAAAGATGCGGTCAGCGAGCTGCTGCACCGGGCCGGTGGAGTCAGAAACAAAAAAGCGGCTTGGCCGCCCGCGCTCCGCCCTATTTAAAGCGATATCGGGATGCTTATCAAGAAATTCTTTCAGGTGCCGGGCCGCTTCCGCCGAAGAGTCAATCAGCCGCACCCGCCTGCCGATCCGGGCCTGAATCAGTTTGCCGAGCAGAGGATAGTGCGTACAGCCAAGAATCAACGTATCAACTTGCTGCTGGCGCAGCGGCTGCAAATACCGGCGCAGAATCATTTTGGTCTCACGCGCATCAAGCCAGTCTTCCTCGACAAGAGGAACCAGCAGCGGGCAGGCTTGGCTGAAAATTTTGCAGCCGGGCCGCATCGCTTCCAGCCGACGCTCATACACCTGCGAACGCACGGTGGCTCTGGTGCCGATGATGCCGATTCTGCCGCTGACCGTCACTGCCGCCGCTTTTTCCACGGTGGCAGCGACCACGTCAATGATTGGCACCGCATACTCACGCCGCAGGGCTTCGGCAGCGGTGGCCGCCGCTGAATTGCAGGCGATCACCACCGCCGCCGCTCCCTGACTGAGCAGGAAGTCGGTGTTGCGGCGGCAGCATTCGGTGATGACTTCGGGGCTTTTGGAGCCGTAAGGACTGCGGGCGATGTCGCCGAAATACAGCAGCGGCAGTTCAGGACAAAGATCCTCAATTGCCTTGGCGACAGTCATCCCGCCGACCCCGGAGTCAAAAACGCCGATCATGCGGATTTTTTCTTTTTGCCCGCCCGCTCGGCAATGGACTTGCGCAGGTTCGGATGAATGCCGCGCTCCTTGCTGGCTGCCGAACGCTCATCGGACAGAGCCTTGGCGCAGAGGGACTGACGGCTGGTGAAGCCGTATTTCTTGCGGTAGTCGCGGGCAGTCATGTTGTGCGACTTCAGATGCTTGGTCAGCATTTTGAAGGCTTGGCCGCACTCAAGGCAGACGATGTCGTTCTTGCGGATCGAACGTTTTGGATCCATGACCGGAGCGGCCTCTTTCTCCTCTGCGCCGCCGCAGCAGCTTTCAGCATCCTGCAAAGCTTTCAGCGTCTGATAGGTGTTCTGCAAAGCGGTTTTGATTTCGTCGCCGCTCATCTTGGAGCCGCTGGCCTGTGACTGGACAATCTCAGCAGCAAGTTCAACTAATGTTTTGCTCATGTTGCACTCCATGTAATGGAAAGAGTTGTGGTGTGTGGCGGCAGTTGCAGCAGTGCTGGCTCAGCGGCCACCATCTTGGCGGAATATGAGAAAATTCATCTTTCCGCAGAATCCAGCCGCGTTCCGCATGACGCGAGACCGATGAGGTATCCGGTGATGCATTTTTTTTGCTGTCAGCAAAATGGAAAACGCGGTCTCGCTGAACATTCGCCTGCCTTCCGCTTGTCAAGCACCGATGATACGATGCCATTAAATTGGCATCAATTTATCTTATTTAATCCTGCAATGCAATAATATTAAGCAAGAGGAAAAGAATTATTTTTTTCCAGAGGCTCTTCCTGAAGAAAAAACGATGATGCTCGTTTCTTGGAATATATAAATAATCAGGCAGTTAAAGGTGCTTTTCCGCTTCTGCTCCAAATCGGCGCACAGGAGGCGGAGCAGTTTTTTGCCGCAGGATTGGCTTCACACGCCGGAAGGCCGCAATGATCTTTCGCAGTTGACAGGGAGCCTGCGCAGGATTATTGTGTGCCTGTCTTGGCCAATGAGCCGCATTCAACGCATTCAAATCAGAATATCAAATAATTGCATATTGGGTGAGGTGAAGAAATGCCTGTCTACGAGTACAAATGCTCCTCTTGCGAGAAGGTGTTTGAAGTGCAGCAGAAAATTAGCGATCCGCCGTTGAGAAACTGTTCGGAATGCGGTGGCGAGATGAAAAAGCTGGTTTCCGCCAGCGCGTTTCATCTGAAGGGCGGCGGTTGGTATGCGGACGGCTACAGTGCCGACAGCGGCAAGAAGGACAAAAGCGGCGAGAGCAAGCCTGCTCCGTCCTGCGGCGGCGGGTGCTCAGGCTGCCCAGCCGCCTCTTGACCGACAGCGGGTTGCGCCGCCCCTCGGTGCGGGGGCGGCCTGCCGCGCGAAAATAAGCCTGCTGGCGGCAAGGTTTTTAATTGACAGGTTTTTGCGTCCGCTGGTACTCTGAAAATAGAAAAATTGCATTCAGGCGGCAAAGGTCGGCTGTTCCGCCGCCGGGTCTGAAAGACAAAAGAGAGAAAGGGTGTGGAGAAATGGCAAACGCAGCAGCAGCGGATGGTGTTTTCAGCAAAATCGGCGCATGGGTGCTGAGCACCGGCGTGCCGGATCAGGTGCGGCAGGTTGATATCGCAGGCCTGTTCAGCAATCCCTATTTTCTAATCCCCTTCATCGGCCTGGTCGGCTACCTGCTCTGGAAGCAGGCGTTCAACGAGCTGATCATCGTCATGATCTTCATCTGTCTCTGGTGGCTTTCGGGCACCGAGTACATGCAGACTTTGGTCGTGGACGGCGTGCTGCAGATCAAAAAGGTGCTGCCGGTGCTGGCCGGGGCCGCAGCTGTTCTGGGCTTCATCATCTATCTGTATTTCGGACGATCCTAAGCCACCCCTGCCCCCTCATTATAGAACCAGGTTGTGACCAAGCATGGATTACCGTAACGCTGTTTTTGTAGTCACCTCGGAGGACTCCTGCCCCATCTACAATGTCGGCGAGGAGCTGCAGGTGCAGGACGGAGCGGTCAGCGTCGATTTTGAAAAACCGGTCTGCATGCTGCTTGTGCAGGAGCTGCACAAAGCCTTGGCCAAAAAGCCGGGCGAGCAGCGCTTCACCCAGATGGCCATGCAGCGGGCCTCCTTCAAATGCCCTGGCTGCACTGGTTCAATGCGCTTCGAGTACAAGAAGGAAAAGGGCTTCTCCACCCTGCAGATGAACCTGCTGCGGATCGCCGACAAGAAGGCGCGCAAGCGGCATGTCGAGGCTCTGTTCAAGCATCTGCGGACGATGGAAGTTTTCGAGCTGCTGGAGGATCACGACCTGCTCGATCTCATATCCATGCTCAAGCTCAAGCAGTTTGATCCCAACAAGGTGATCATCGCCGAAGGTACCCGAGGCACACACCTCTACATCATCCTCTCCGGCAAAGTGGCCATCGTCAAGGGTGAGAAGGAGGTGATCGCCGAGATTGGGCGGGGTGAAATATTCGGCGAGATGAGCCTGCTCTCCGGCGAGCCGGCCAGCAGCTCAGTCTATTCGCGCACTGTGGTCAAGTTCGGCACTATCAACGGCAAGGATTTGAAATTCATCCTCAACCGCTATCCAGTGCTGCAAATCTTCTTCTACCGTCTCTTGGTCAACCGGGCGCAGATGAACATGGCCCGCTCCGGCAAGATCAGCTCTGGCATGAGCGGCGAGCTGATCTACATCAGCCCGGTCGAGCTGTTCCAGCTGATCAACTCCGGCGGCAAGTCGGGCAAGGTGGATTTGATCTTCCCGGACGGCCACGCTGTCATTCTTTTCAATGAAGGTGAGATTGTCTATGCCTCCTTCGGCGACTTGGACGGCAAGACCGCGCTTTTCTCCGTGATGGGCAAGAAGAAAGGCTCCTTCAGCTACAACACCCACTTGGCGGCCAAATATCACAAACTCCAGCCGTTGGGCGGCTTCATGGGTCTGCTGATGGAGGGACTCCAGCAGCTTGACGAGCAGCAGGCCGGAGAGGCGGCTCCTGCGGCGGCGGAACAGGATTTTGATATGGATGAAGACGAATGAGCCTTCCCTGATCCCTCCGCCAGCCTCAGCGCATGGAATTTCGCAACATAGTCTTTGTGGTGACTGAAGAGTGCTCCTGCCCTCTGTACAATGTGGGCGAGGAATTCAGTGTGCAGAATTCCGCCCTGAGCGTGGAGCGGGACAAGCCGGTCTGTCTGCTGATGGTGCGGGAGCTGCTCAAGGCCTTGAGCAGCACGAAGCCGATGGAGCAGCGGATCAGCCTCCAGCCGCAGTCCAAGGCCAAGTTTGAATGCGGCGGCTGCACCGGTCTCATCCGCTTTGAGCACAAAAAAGACCGGCCCTACTCCACCTTGCAGATGAATTTGCTCAAGGCGGCGGAGCAGCGGGCCAAGCAGCAGATCATTGCCCAATTTTTCGGCATTCTGCGCGACATGGAGCTGTTTGAGCCGCTGAGCGACTTTGATTTGCAGGACTTGGCCATGATGATGAAAATGAAGGGCTATCCGCCCAACAAGATCATCATTGAGGAGGGCGAGCGGGGCACAAATTTCTACGTCGTTCTCTCCGGCAAGGTGGCGGTGGTGCGCAAGGACAGCGAGATCATCGCCGAGATCGAGCCGGGCGGCATCTTCGGCGAGATGAGCCTGCTTTCCGGCGAGCTGACTTATCCTTCAGTCTATTCGCGCACCGCCTGCCAGTTGGCCACGCTCAATTCCAAAGATTTCAAGCACGTTCTCTCCAAGTATCCTATTCTCCAGATATTCTTCTACCGTGTCTTAGTGAACCGCGCTCAGGAGAACACCCTGCGGCAGGGCAAAATCAGCTCTGGCATGAGCGGAGATCTCACAGAGATCAATCCAGTGGATTTGTTCCAGATGATCAACTCTGGCGGCAAGACGGGCAGGGTTTCCTTTGAGTTGGAAGGCGGCGAAGTTGGTGAGGCCCTGTTCAACGAGGGCGAAGTGGTGAGCTGCGCTTTCGGCGTATTGACGGACAAGGATGCCTTCTTCGCCATTCTGGTGCAGCAGAAGGGTCGTTTCACTTACACCAAGGGTTTGACGGCGGAAGAAAAACGGCTGCCAGTGCTGGGCGGCTTCATGGGCTTGGTCATGGAGGGCCTCCAGCGCATCGACGAGCAGCAAGAGATCGGCGACGAGTGACAAATCACAGAGCTTGCGGAAGAGCAGGCAGACGTTGATCCCGCCGAAGCCGCAGCTGCTGGACATCACCGTGTCCAGTGCTGTCTGCCGGATTTTCCACGCTTCATCTGCCTCAACTTCATGCTTCATTCGTCTCGTATCACGCTTCATATGCCCTGTCTCACGCTTCATATGTCTCAACTCACGCTTCATTTGCCTCATATGAAGCTTCATCCGCCTCAACTCACGCGTCGGATGCCTCAACTTCATGCTTCATTCGCCTCATGTCACGCTTCATATGCCCTGTCTCACGCTTCATATCTCTCAACTCACGCTTCATTTGCCTCATATGAAGCTTCATCCGCCTCATATGAAGCTTCATCCGCCTTGTTCCAAGCGTGAAACGGCGCGTCTCCAACGTGCTAGGCGGCGGAATCATGCTCTTCTGCTCCAGCTTTCACCCCTGAGCTTGCACAGCAGTTTGGCTTGGCAGAAAAGGAACTTGGCCGACTAAAAAAAGAGCTGGAGTCGACCTAACTCCTTTCCAGCCGAGCAGGGCTTAGTTAAACTTCGTTGCTGCCTGATTGTTCCTTGCCGCACATCTTGTTGTTGACTTATGCAGGACATCTTTTGTATGAATGGAGTGCGCGGAAGCTGATCCCGCCTTTGGAAACAAAACATATTTTCCTGAAAAGGATGGAGCTTGTCGGCATGACTGCCGCAATTTTCCCTCCTCAAACGCGACGCAGTGGAGCTGCCATGCTGAAAAAGAAAGTGCTGAAGGCCTTCAACAGCCAGATCAACGCGGAGCTGCACTCCAGCAGCCTGTATCTCTCCATGTCCTCGTATTTCCATTCTCTCAGTCTTTCCGGCTTTGCCTCGTGGATGCGGGTGCAGGCGCAGGAGGAACTGCTGCACGGGATGAAATTCTACGATTTTATCACGAGCTGCGGCGGGCGGCCAATGATGGAGGCGGTTGCCAAGCCGGAAGCGGACTGGGAAAGCCCGCTCGCCGCCTTTGAGCAGGTGCTGCGGCATGAGGAGGGCATCACCGCCAAGATCAACGCCCTGATGGATTTGGCCATTGCCGAGCAGGATCATGCGGCCAAGATTTTCCTGCAATGGTTTGTCTCCGAACAGGTTGAGGAGGAGGCTGCCGTCGGCGGCATCGCCAGCAGGCTGCGGCTGATCGGCAAGGACAGCTCCGGCCTTTTCCTGCTTGATGCCGAGCTGGGCAAGCGAGTCTTCACACCTCCTGCGGGACAGGCGGCATGAGCACGAGAAAAATCAAGCAGCAGGTGCTTGACGTGCTCGATCAGGAGAACTTGGCGCAGATTCAGCGTGATTTATCTGTCTTGGATGCGAAAGAATTGATCAATGCCCTCATCGCCGCCATCTGCCGGAGCGAGGAGCGGCTGCGCTGGCACGCTGTCACTGCGATGGGCTGGACGGTCGCCCGCTTGGCGGACGAGGAGATGGAGGAGGCGCGGATCATCATGCGCCGTCTGCTCTGGAGCTTGAATGAAGAGTCCGGCGGCATAGGCTGGGGCGCGCCGGAGGCGATGGCCGAGATTTTCTGCCGCCATGATGGCCTGGCTGAGGAGTATGTCCACATGCTCTTGTCCTACATGCGGCCCGACGGCGATTTGCCGCATCAGGACGGCAATTTTTTGGAGCATGAAACTTTGCAGCGTGGCCTGCTCTGGGCTGCCGGACGGCTGGCGCAATGCCGCCGCAGCTTGGCCTTGTCCAAAGGCATGGCCGATGATCTGCCGCAGTATTTGGCTTCGCCGGATGCGGCGGTGCGAGGGCTGGCAGCGCGGGCGACAGGTTTGCTCGGCTGCTGCGCTGATCTTGCCCGGCTGCGTGACTTGACAACGGACAACGCGACGCTGCGGCTCTATGAAGACGGCCAGCTCAGCACAGCGACTGTGGCGGAACTGGCGGCGCAGGCTGTGGAGCGGCTGGACGCAAGCAGGGCAGGGCGGTGAAGAAAGGGGCGATTCGCGAATCGCCCCTGCATAAATTGCGGCTCAGAAGGATGCTCTGATGCCGCCGTAGACATTGTGGCTGGAATAATCAAACTCCACATCATCCAGCTTCAAATCAACGGCGGAAAAGTAGCGGTATTTGAGATCAAGAGCGAGGTTGTAATTCAGGGCGAGGCTGAGGCCGCCGCCGACCTGATAGGCCATCGCCGTCCCATCCGGCTCGTCCAGCAGATACAGATAGCGGTTGCCGACAACTGCGCCGAAATCTTTCAGTTCCGCTTTGGTCATGCCGATGCCTGCGCTGACAAAGGGGGTCACTGAGCTGATGTTGTTGAAGTCATAGTAGCCGTTCAGCAGGCCGGAAGTGCTGGCGATTTCGCCGGAAGCCTTCGTGCTCCTGCCGCTGCCCTTGACATTCAGCTTGTCAACATCGTTGCGCTGATAGGACAGCTCGGTCTCCATTCTGAAATTGGCCCCGAAATCATAGCCGAGGGCAGCGGCAAGGGCGATGTCAGACTCGGAGTCGAACTCCAAAACGCCGTCCGCGCTTTTGGCATCCGCATCGTTCAGGGTGCTGATGCCGCCGCTGACACTGGCGTATGGCCGTCCTTCAATGCCGCTTTGAGCGGCAGTGGCAAGGGGCAGCAGGGCGGCAAAAGCGATAAACAACATTTCTTGTTTCTTCATCTCGTTCCTCCTGTGAACAGGTCTGTCGTGCTGAGTTCTCAGCTGTTTCTGAGCGGCCCGGCCGCAGCCTGCCCGCTCATGCTCTCCTTATACTGCAATAAACTCCTCTTGCAACATCTTGTCAATGAAATCAAGCAGGAATTGCCGCTGCGCCGGACTGGCCCAAGCGATGCAGGAACAGTGCATGTTGTGCGAGCTGCGGACAAGAAATTCCGCCCGCAGCTCATTCTTCTCTAAAATCACGGCGAAATAAAATGGCCCGCAGGCCGGATGCGCCTGCTGGGGCGGGGCAAGCAGGCGCGGCGGCAGCTCAAGCCAGTAGGTTCCCACAATAGGGCCGGGCTTGAGATTTCGTTTGAGGAAGCTGTCCAAGTTGTCGCGCTCAAGACAAGAAAGCTCGTCGATCAGATACTGGCGCATGGCGGTAAAAAGGTTCAGATTGGCAGATGCCCCATCAGTAACACATGTCAGGCCGCGCTGTCAATGCGGCGGCGCGTTTTCCGCTTGGCATTCCGCGCTGATCAGTTTAGGATGCAGAGCATCTTTTTTTCCTCGATGCGAAGATGAAACATTCAGAGACAATTTTTGACCGGCAGGCCATCGCTGACCGGGTCGCGGCCCTTGGGCGGCAAATCAAGGCGGATTATCAAGGCAAACAGCTGGTGCTGATCGGCGTGCTGAACGGCGCGTTCATCTTTCTCGCCGATCTGGCGCGGGCGATTGACATGGAGCTGGAAATCGACTTCATCCGGGTGGCGAGCTATGGCTGCGCAACGGCCAGCAGCGGCTCCGTCGTCTTGCGCAAAGAGCCTGAGCTTGATCTGGCGGGCAAGCATGTGCTCTTAGTGGAAGATATTGTGGACAGCGGTCTCACCGCCGCGTGGCTGCGGGACTATTTCGAAGCCCAGCATCAGGCAGCCTCAGTCAAAATCTGCGCCCTTATTGACAAACAGGAACGCCGGACCGTGCCGGTGCAGGCCGATTACGCCGGTTTTCAGGCCGCCAGTGGCTTCTTGGTCGGCTATGGGCTGGACTGCGCCCAGAAATACCGCAATTGGCCTGACATCCACGCCATCAAGGCATGATCCGCCGCATTGTTTTTTTTCGCCGTGGACGGTGTCGCCGAAGAGGGAATTGCCCGCCTGCATCGCCTTGATGTATCTTTACAATGAGGCGTTGCAACCTTTTTTCGAGTGAGGTTTTGATGCAACGGCTCAATGCAGCAATGCAGCGACCCAATGCATTCTTACAACAGGCCGTTGTAAACTCGCATTGAGCCGTTGCATTGGTGCAGCGAGTCGTTGCAAACATACTTTGAGGCATTGAGCGACGCATCAGGTTGATGCGCACATGCAACGGCCCGTTGCAACCGTGCATTGATCCGCCGCATTGTTGCAGCGAGGCATTGCAAACATGCAACGGCTGTTTGCTGGCGCACATCGCGGCAGGACGTGCTTGCTTTAGCCTGAACAAAGAGGTATTCTGGAAAAATATTCTCGCCATGCGTCATATTCTCAAAACAACAGCACAACGACCTGAAAAGGAGATGCGTCATGCCAAAGTTTCCACGAACCGAAGCAGAAGTTCTGGCCTTGATTGAGCAGATGATCGTCGGTCTGAGTGAAAATCCTGACTTTCCCTCGCCGCCGGTTTCATCCGCTGAGCTGCGCAGTCTCCGTGATGCCTTTGTCAGTTCGAGCGCGGCGCAGGTTGCAGCCCAATCGGCGGAAGAAGAGGCTACGGACATCAAGCAGGCTGACTACAAAGCGATGACTGCGGGCATGAAGGCGGATCTCAAGTACTCCGAATATGCGGCTGCGGGCAATGATGCGAAGCTGAAGATAATAGGCTGGGCGGCAAGATCGCCCAACACGCCGATGAGCGAGCCTGGCCAGCCGCTGATGCTGCAAATCACGCAGCATGGGCCTGGCGAGGTGAGCCTGCAATGGAAACGGCCAGATGAGGGCGGCATGGTGGCGTATTATGTGGTCAAACGGCTGTATCAGGCGGAAGGCGAGATATGGACTCCTGTTCACACCGGGATTGAGCGGAATGCCGCGCTGACCAATCAGGAACGCGGCAAAAGGGTGGAATACTGCATTGTCGCTGTCAATAAAGCAGGCGAAAGCACCCCAAGCAACAGCGTGATTGTGACGGTGTGAGCGTCGCCCGTGTGCGTTGCCACGCACTTGAAGGGTGCTACAGTTGCATTCTCTCTAATCTTTTATAAGAAGCGAATGAGCATGCATCATCGTAAAAGATTCTAATATTATTGAGGTGAGCAATGGCGCAAAAGGAAATAGTTTGGCATATCTCTGATGCCATGTATAATGAAATGACGCAAGCCCAGCGCGAGCTGTCCTTTCCAAGCCTGATGGATTTGCTCACGCTGGCTGTGCAGCGGTATTTAGCCGAAGTCCAGCATGAAAAATGGCAGCAGCAATTCAGGCAGTTGCAGCAGGATGTCCGAGCTTCCGGCGGTTTCCACTTAGGCCTGACCAAAGAGGAGGTTATTAAAAAATTGCGGGAGCAGCGCCGTCAACTGTTTGAATCTGATTATGCGGATATGTATTGACAGCAACCAGTTCATTTTTGGCATCAGCGGGATTGACCCAGCCTCAGAGATGATCATGTCGTTGCTGCCGAGTCTGGATGTTGTGCTGCCAGGTCTTGTGATCAAAGAAGTGTCGAGAAATTTGTCTGAAAGACAAATAAAAGTGCTTTTTTCTTTGCTTGAGAAGGTTCCTCAAATGAGGATAATCTACGAGCCGGTTCCTGCCTCATTAGTGCGGAAGTATGTCAGTTTAGGATTGCCAGAAAAAGCTGATGCCTTTATTGGCGCGTTTGCAGAATGGCAGGGAGCGCGGTATCTCATTTCTGAAAACCGGCATTTTTTGTCTGAATTATCTGGCGCAGCCTTTGAGGTGATCAAACCTGAAGTGTTTCTTGCCCGTCATTATCAGCCAATGCTTTAATCAATGACCTTGCTTTTCTTGGCTGACCGTTTGAATTCTCTCTAATCTTTCATAACTATGTTCAGCAGCATCACCGCCTTTGCCGAACGCTGGCTTGGCACCGCCCTGCCGCAGCTTTTCCTGCTCTTTCTCGGCGTGCTGCTGGTGATTCTCGTCGTCACCGCGCTCTGGGACCGGCGGATCAACCGGCTTGGCGGCGTGTTTGGTTTGCTGACCGGCCTGCTGATGGCCGCGCTCGCTGTGGAGGAAAGCTTGTCCCGCTTCATCGGCGGGCTTGAACCGGCCTTCCGCATCCGCCTGACTGCCGCCCTCTTCAGCCTGTCTCTGCTTTTCCTCACCGGCTCAGCTTGGGCGAAAACCGGCCTGCAACGCCGCTATGGTCTGACGTGGACAGCGGTCAGCCTGATTGTCCTGCTTACCGCGCTTTTTCCCAGCCTGCTGCACACCTTCCCCAGCCTGCTCGGCGTGCAGTACGGACTGGCAGTGGCTGCGCTGTTTATAGCCTTCCTCCTCCTTCTCGTTTTCCATTTTTCCATCACCATTTCTGAACTGGAAAAACAGCAGCGGGCACTGCTGCTGCGGCTCAACAGGCTGGAAGGGCTTCCTGCCGAGCCGGAAGAGGACGAACCGGCCAAGCTCTTGGCCATTTTCTGGCAAAAATGGAGAAGCATCTGCCGCCGTCCGGCCAGAGGCACCACGCTGGGAGCGCCGCTGATCATCCTTGCGGCGACGGTCAGCGTGTTTTTGGTGGGCATGTCCGCGCCGCAGGTGATGGTCGGCGACGAGGTGACGCATTACTACATGCTGGAAACGCAGGCCAAAGTGCTGCCGCTGCCCAACTTCAAGGTGGAAATTCCCACCGGCTGGGGCGAGAACGAACTGCGCGCCTATCCGCACTCCTTTCTCTGGCATTATCTCGGCGCAATCCTGTTCCGCCTGACCGGCGGTTCCTTCGCGGCGGTGCAGCTCTATCAGGCCCTGTATCTGATGCAGTTCCTCGGCATCGCCTATCTGCTTGCCCGGAGCCGGGGCGGGGTGCAGACGCGGGCGGCCATGCCCTATCTGCTGATTCTTGCCAGCCTGCCGATGACCCTGATTTTCACAGTCACCTTCTATCAGGACGTGCCGATGGCCGCGCAGGTGCTGACCGCCTTTTATTTGCTGCGACAAAAGCGCTGGCTGCTGGCCACATGCTTCATGGCCTTCGCCTTAAGCATCAAAGTCACGGCCATGCTCTTTTTTCCAGCCTTCTTCTTCTGTCTGCTGGTCTGGACGGCCCAGCGTTGCAGCCTCAAAAAAACAGCGGTCATAATGTCCGGCTCCGTTCTGCTGATCGTCCTCTGCACGTTGGGTCTGGGCGAGGCAATCAGCAGCTATACCAGCTCAAAGTTTTATCCGGCAGAAAGATTTCAGCAGCTTGTTCGGATGGTTGAGCGAAGCATTTGGCCGGAACAAGAGAAGCCGAAAAGGCCTACGCTGCCTGCCGTGCAGGCAGCTGCGCCGCAGGTTGAGAAAACTGTTCCTCCAGCTGGTGCTCCAAAAAATAAAGCTGAAGTGATCACTGAGCAGAAGGCCTCAATCATCGCCAATCATCCAGGCGACTTGCGCATAACGGCCAATTATTTCGTCTACGGCGGCCTGCTGCTCTGGCTGCTTCTGCTGACCGGCATCGCAGCGGCAGGAATGCGCCTGCTGCGGCATCAGCCGCTTGCGCAGGAAGAATCAAGCTGCTGGCTCTGGGGCACAGGTTTATCCTACACCCTGATCGCCGCCGCTTTTCTCGCCACATCGCCGGATGCCCGCTTTTTCCTGCCCGGCCTGCCGTTTCTCCTTTTGCCTCTTGCCGAGCAGACGGTGCGGCTGCCCCGGCCTAAATGGCTGATCTCGCTCTTGGCCAGCCTCGCCTTTCTGCAAGGCGGCTATGTGCTGGCCAAGACATACAATCTGCGGCAGGTCAGCACCGATCTCCAAGAGGCGATTACTTGGCTGCGGGAGAATCCGCCCCAGCCGCGCCGAGTCTTCATGTATCCAGAGGGCAACTACCGCCTTTTTCCTGTGCCGCACGAGTGGTATCTGAAGTATCACCTGCGCGATTTCTGGCGGGCGGACAACGAGCTGCGGGCCGAAGTGCTGCGCAAATTCCGCATCGGCGCGGTGGTGATTAAAAAGCACCTTGTCGCGCCGGTGGATGAGCACATCACCGATCTGGGTGTGTATCCTGATTATTTCGTCAAAGAGCTGCGGCAGGACAGTCGGTTCCGCAAGCTGTTTGAGAACAATGCGATTGTAATTTTTCAAACACCGCTGGAGGTTGATGCAAAATCAAAATGAACCTGTCTGAAAAAATAAAATCGGCAAATCCTGTTTATCTGTTTGTTTCATTATTTTTCCTGTTCAAGTTACATCACATTCATCATCCATACTTCTGGGATGAGCTGGGCGTGTATTCACGTGCCGCCTTATACATGTTTGATCACCAGCTCAGCATGATGCCGAATGCCATTCCACCTGAATTATCCAGAGGCCATCCGCTGCTCTGCTCCGTCATTTTCGCTGTCGGATACAAAATATTCGGGCCGCATGTCTGGGCTGGTCATTTAGTGGCTCTGCTGTTCAGCTGCGGCCTGCTGCTTGCGCTCTACCGGCTTGGGCGAGATTTTTTCGGCCATACAGTTGGTCTGCTGGCCTGCGCCCTTCTGGCAGCGCAGCCGGTTTTTATTGCCCAATCCAGCATGGTGCTGCCGGAAATAATGCTCGCTTTTTTCTGCACCGCTTCAATCCATGCGTATTTGAAAGAACGTCTCCTTCAAACCGCCATTTTTTCAACATTAGCCATCATGACCAAAGAAACAGCCGTCGCGCTGCCTGCCAGCTTTGGACTGCATATTCTTTTAGTGCTCATGATTCGACAGCGAAAAATTGACAGGGGCATTCTGTACAAAATCGGCCTGATTTCTGCGCCTCTGCTTGCTTGGGGGATTTTTCTTGCTGTCCAGAAGCTGCAAAATGGCTGGTTTTTCTTTCCGCTGCATTCAGATTACGTTTCTTTCTCGATCGCTGATATTTATCCGCGTCTTTTCTATTACTTGAGTTTCCTTTTCAAAGGGCAGGGCCGTTATCTCTGGAGCGCGGTCATTATTTTTTCTGCCGCCATTTTCATTATAAGAAATGCAGGAAAAATGAAAAAATATTCTGTTTCGCAGATGACGGAGCAGCAGAGCAATATTCTTCTCTTAGTTATATATATAACTGTTTCATTGGCGGTCTCCTCGCTCAACTTTCACTTGGCAAGATATGTACTTATTATTATGCCAGTGATCGCCTGCTTGGTTGCCGCGCAGTTTTTTTACTTCGTTCAGCAAACAAAACGGAGTGCGCAGTGGATCATGATGCCGTTGCTCATTATTCCTTTTTTGTATTACAAGTCAAAGGTGTTTAATATTGATGCGGACATGAGCTATGCCGATATTGCCGCCGCGCAGCAGGAAATTATCGCTGCGCTGAATGAACATGCTGCCCCTGACACAGCCGTTGGCGCAGCATTCCCGGTATATCATGGTTTGCTGGACAAACGGGCAGGCTACTCTACTTTTGCTTACAAAAAAGTTGTCGGCTGCGGCGACAAAGAAGCGCGTTACGTTATTTTTTCATCTTTAGATGATTGCAGAAAAGACAGCAGAGGAATGACACTCCTGCAAGAAAGAAAAAATGCTGTTTCTATGACACAGCTTTACAAAAGGAACAATTGAGAGGAGAACGGAGTGTACAAAGGGCTTCGCGTTGTCGTTGTCATGCCAGCATACAACGCTGAAAAAACATTAGTGCGAACGTATCAGGAAATAATGGCGCAGGAAATCGTTGACACCATTATTTTGGTTGACGATGCGAGTTCAGACCAAACAGTCGCGGTCGCAGAAAAGCTGAAGAGTGTGAAGGTGATCATCCACCCGCAGAACATGGGCTATGGAGCAAACCAGAAAACGTGCTACAAAGCAGCTCTTGATGCAGGCGGAGATATAATTATTATGGTTCATCCAGATTACCAATACACTCCGAAACTCATTCCTGCCATGGCTTCGCTGATTGGCAATGGTTTATATGCCTGCGTGCTTGGCTCAAGGATTCTTGGCGGCTACGCTCTGCGTGACGGAATGCCGCTCTGGAAATACATAGCTAACCGCTTTCTCACTTTGTTTGAGAATATTGTCATGCAGGCGAAGCTGTCGGAATATCATACCGGATACCGGGCGTTCTCCAGACAGCTTCTTCAATCCATCAACCTGTCAGAGAATTCTGACGATTTTGTTTTTGACAATCAAATGCTGGCGCAAATTCTCTGGAAGGGTTTCACAGTGGCTGAAATCACCTGCCCGACAAAGTATTTCTCGGAAGCATCCTCAATTAATTTTGCCAGATCTGTCCGCTATGGATTTGGCTGCATACGCACTGCGATCCAATTCAGATTGGCCAAGATGGGAATAATACGATCGCCGCTCTTCAACTGACTACAGCCCCGTATGCCCGAAACCGCCGCTGCCGCGCTCGGTTTGATCAAGACTGTCAACGAGATGCAGGCAGGCCCGGCAGACCGGTGCCAGCACAAGCTGGGCAATGCGGTCGCCTCGGCGGAGAGTGAACGGCTTTTGTCCCAAATTTATCAGACCGATCTTAATTTCTCCCCGGTAGTCGGCATCAATAGTGCCGGGGGCGTTGATCACGGTGATGCCGTGCTTAACCGCCAAGCCTGAACGAGGCCGCACCTGCAGCTCAAAGCCCTCTGGGACAGCCGCCGCAAATCCGGTGGGAATCAAATGGATTTCACCGGGCTGCAGCACAACAGCCTCCCCGCTCGTCGCGGCGGCCACATCCATGCCTGATGCCAGCGCAGAGGCATATGCGGGCAGAGGCAGGTTCCGCTGCTCCGGCGAGAGGAGCCAGCGGAACTGCACCGGAACATCGGGCATCACATGCCGCGTCCCAATTTTTTAACCATAGCCGCGTAGTCATCCTCATAATAGGGCTGACCGTTGCACTCCCGATCGAACTTGTCACTCTTCTCCTGATAGCTCTTCACCAACTGCTTGTAGCGGTTGAGCTGCTGGTCCAGCTGCGGCAGCCTCCGGTTGTATTCCATAACTTTGGCATCATACTGGGTGCGGGCCTCGCTGCTGTTCACAGTGTCTTTAGCCGCCTTCAGATTCTCGCCCTCTTGGGTCAGCTCGCGGTTGAGCGCGTCAAACTGCTCCTTGGCCTTGCCGATGGCGGCGTAGCTGGAGTCAACATCCATGTTCAGGCGGATGCACTGCTCAATCATCTCCGGGGTGAGCGCCCCATCGCCGGTCGGGGTGGTCCGGTATGCCCGCTTCGACTTCTGCTCGGCCTTTGCCGCCGCAGCCACATCAGCTTTCTGGACTTGGCTGGAAGCCTGAACGGCCAAGAAATTAACAAGTGCGGCAGCGGTCAGCAAGGTCAGCCCTACAGTTCGTTTCTGCATTTCATTCCTTTCATGCGTGGGGTTCATCTGATCAGACGGAGCGACATGGCTGCAACGCTCCTCCGTCCGAGATTCGATGTGGAGTTCTTTAATCTACCACAGTTCCGCAGCAAATCCAACTTTGTTCGTCATGACACGTCCGAGGCGAGGTTGCTGCCCCGGTCAATATCCAGCACGCAATACGCCGGCACGGCGTGGTGCACACCCTTGAGGGTCATCGTGCCCAGTTCCTCCAACAGGATTTTCCGCTCTCCGCCTGGCTGCCGATGCAAATCTTTGCGCACCGCATCGGTGATATAGATGCGGAAGGAGGTGGCGGAGGAGGCCAGCCGCTGGGCGATGTTCACCTCAGTGCCGATCACTGTGTAATCCAGCCGCCGGGCTGAGCCGACATTGCCCATAAACATCTCGCCGCGAGTGATGCCGAAACCGAGATCGATGCTGTCAAAGAAGCTGTCCCGTTTCTGCCAGTTTTTCTTTAAGGCCGTGAAACGCTCGCGGATGGCCAAGGCGGTCTCCACCGCTGTCCATGAGGCGTTGTCCAGCTCGATCAGCGCACCGAACACTGCCAAGACCGCGTCGCCCATGAATTTGTCCACCGTGCCCCGGTACTCAAAAATGGTCTCGGTGAAGACTTGGAAAAACTCGTTGAGAAAATCGCGCAGCACAGGCAGCGGCAGCTGCTGCACCATGCCGGTGAAATTGCGGATGTCAGCGAAAAGCACGGTCGCCTCTTTGACCGCGCCCAAACCCCGGATCAGGTTGGCATCACTTTCCAGCAAGACCTTGGCCACTTCAGGGGCCACATACTGCTCCAGCAGGGCCTGAAGACGGGCTTCCTGCGCCATTGCCTCCCTTGTGCGGATATTTTCCAAGGCTAAGGCCGCCTGTGTGCCGAGAATACCAAGAATTTCGATGTCCGAATCAGCGAAGCGGATGTCGCCATCCGTGTAGCTGACGTTGAGAACGCCGAGTATGCGGTCGCGGACTATCATCGGAAAGGAGACCGCCGAGGTGATTTCCGGTCGCTTGAGCAGCTCGGCGAAGCGGGAGTCGTTCTGAGTCTCTTGGTTGAGGATGATCGCCCGGCGTTCCTCAAAAACCCGTCCGGCGATTTTGTCACCGGGCTTGATTTTGATTTTGGACACCATCTCCTCAGGGATGCCTCGTGAGGCGGCGATCCGCAGCACGCCTTCTTCCTCGTCGTAGAGCATCACCGAGAGGCTGTCCGCCGCTGTCTGGTCGGCTATGACATCGAGCAGGCTTTCCAGCACGTCATGCTGGTTGGTGGAGGAAAGGAAATTTTCGCCCAAGCCGTAGAGCGGCAGCAGGGCGCGAAGGCGGGAGTTCTCCTCACGCAGGGCGGCCGCCTCCATTGCCCGGCTGACTTTGTCCCGTACTAAACTGGGGTTCAGCGGGCAGGTGAGCAGGCCGGAAAAGCCGCTTTCCATCGCCGCCGGACAGAGCCGGGTCGCGTCCTCGTCCCGGTCAACAATCAGAAAGCCGACCACGCCGGGGCGGGTGTCGCGCAGCGTGTCGAAAAGCTGAATGCCGCTGATGTCATTCAGCTTTTCTGAAACTAAAATAACCCGCACCGGCTGATGCACACAGACCCTGCCCGCCTCTTCAGACATGCAGCAGTCAACATCGTAATCACTCAGTATCGCGCTGACCTGCTGACACAGTTCGCGCTTATCTGAAATCAGCAGGATATCTGCCAGCATCACTTGTCTGCTCTTGGCACGGGATGTTTTTCGAAAGAAGGCAAGGCTGCTGTCGCGGCGGCTCAGACAGACCTGTGGAACGAAAATGACATGTCATTCTACCATTCGTCGGCCTGCAAGGCAACAAGAGAGCGTGTTTTCAGATTACCGCCGCCTCCGTCTTCGCGTCCAAGAGGGCTTGGCCGACCACATGCCCCAGCTCGACGCACTCTTGGAGCTGACCATGCTCCGGCACATACTGCACCCGCAAGCCTGGATGGACAAGGCGGAAATTCATCTCGCTCATGGCCGTGTTCATCAGCTTGACCGCCTCGCCGGACCAGCCATAGGAACCGAAAGCCGCGCCAATTTTGTTGGTGGGCCGCAGGCCGCGCATGTACATGAGGAAACCAGCCATTCTTGGCAAAAGACCGTTGTTGAGAGTCGGACAGCCGAGGATTACTGCGCCCGCCTCCAGCACGTCGCACATCACCTCGCTGTGGTGATTGACCTGCAAATTGAGCAGTTTGTAGCTGATGCCCTTGTCCTGCAAACCGGCGGCGATGGATTTGGCCATCATTTCCGTGGAATGCCACATGCTGTCATAAATGATCAAGGCTTTGCCGTTGCTCTCGTTGATGCACCAGCGCGAATAGGCATCAATGATTTTCTGCGGATTTTTCCGCCAGATGACTCCGTGATCCGGGGCGATCATCTTCACCGCCAAGTGCATGTCCGTGACTTGGGCGATGAGCTTTTTTACTATCGGCGAATAGAGGGTGAGAATATTGGCATAATACTTGGTCGCCTCGTGCATCAGCACGTCCTGATTCACCTCGTCATCAAATCGCTCGCTGGTGGCCAGATGCTCGCCGAACGCGTCGCTGGAAAAAAGAATCTGGTCTTCTTTCAGGTAGGTGAACATCGAATCCGGCCAGTGCAGCATCCGGGTTTCAAGAAAGCTCAAGGTCTTGTTTGGGCCGAGACGCAATTCCTCGCCGGGCGCGACCACATGATACGGCCAATCCGGCTGATGGAAATGCTGGAGCAGGGTTTTATGGCCCATTTTCGAGCAGATGATTTTCTCCGGCTGAATTTCCCGCACCACCTGCGGCAGTGCGCCGGAGTGGTCCATCTCCACATGATTGACAATCAAATAATCAATTTTTTTCGGATCAATCACATTGCGGATATGGTGCATCAGCTCATGACAATAACCGTTTTTGACAGTGTCAATCAGGGCGACCTTTTCATCAATGATCAGATACGCATTATAGCTTGTTCCACGTTCAGTGGAGTAACCGTGAAAATCTCTGGTCAGCCAATCAATAGCTCCGACCCAATAAACATTTTTACTCAGTTCGACAGGTCTCATTAATCATTCTCCTGCTAACATTGTTGTGTCGATTGACAGATATTTTTACTTTTTCCAGTCAACTTCTTCGATATACTTAAAAATTCCATAAACCACTTTGGCCATTTTCTCGTAATTCAGCTTGTCGAAGGTGTCGGTTTTACTGTGATAGGCAAGATTGCGGTAAAATGCGGTGTCTGTAACCATCACTGCTGGAAATCCCTCAGCCCAGTAATTGCGGTGATCGGAAAAATCTATGCCCGGCACAAAGGACGGCGCATTGATCGAATACGCAGGCAAGTCAGTGAAACGGTTGAGGGCGGACTTCACTTTCTGCGCTTGATTGGAAACAACCTGATCAACAACTGCGATAAAATTGCCTCGGTTTGGATAAAACAATTTCAGGAGCGTGGCCGGATAGTGCTGCGATCCTTTCTCGTCGCTGAAATAGCCGATCATTTCCAGGGCGATCATCAGTTTAACGTGCTTGCCCTTTTCTTTCAAGCTGCGGGCATGAACCGCGCTGCCCATGTCTGAGCCGGCAAAATAAGGCGGTTCTTCAAGCGGCCAAGCAGCCAGTTCAACACGAGTGCGCAACGGAATTTTTTTGAGCAGCTTGCCCAGCTCAATCAGGCCCGCAACACCGCTGGCATTGTCATCCGCACCTGGAAGATTGGAAAATGCGTCGTAATGGGCACCGACAACCAGCATTTCCTCCGTCTCCGGGCCATATTTAGCAAGCACATTGACGAACTGCTGCTTCTGCACGTTAAAAGCTTGCAAAGCAACATCGGCCGCAGAGGAACGCAGCGCATTTTTAATATATTCAGCAGTGCGCAGCAGATTCTCCGGGTGATTGCTGTTACGGGGAACAAATTCTTCGCTCAGCTTCCGCACATGCTCTTGCAGCAGGAGCGGATCAACGCGGTGTTCCGGCGCATAATGGCCAGAGGCAAAATTTGCCGGTCTGGCGATGAACATCCAGAGCAGACCAAGTGCTGCCGCAAGCCCGGCGATTCCTTTGCCGATCAGCGGCAGCTGAAATTTTCCAGAAATCACGCCCGAATCAATAACAGGAGTTATGCCGTTGAAAGAGTGCGCTCAATTGGTGCAGCAGGTCGTCATCCCCAAAAATACAAATCGCCAGTTGAACAAAATCAATACATTGAGCATCGAACTGCGCAGCTCCTGTTTAAAATCAAGGTCACGATTCTTTAACTCAAGAACTCGATGCTAAGAATCAGCTGGCCGATTTTCAGCATCCGAAGCTCGATTTTTTAACGCAGCAAGCTGATGCTTAAAAGTAAGGCTCCGTGTTTAAAAATCAAGAGATGGATTCAAGAAATCAGCAGCCCGATTTTTAATCGCCATGACGCGCTGCTCAACAGCGAGAGCCTGATTTTCAGAAAAAAGCAGGCCCATTCATCAAAATGGGCCGTGCCTTTCTTCACAGCCTTGTTCGTTTCCGAAAACGAACGGAACTGTCCTACAGTTCCTCAAAGGCATCTTTGCCTGCGCCGCAGATCGGGCAAGCCCAATCATCAGGCACATCTTCCCAAGCGGTGCCCGCCGCAACGCCGTTGTCGGGATCGCCTGCTTCTGGGTCGTAATCGTAACCGCAAATTTGGCATCTATGCTTGCTCATCGTCGTATCTCTCTTGCTGAAATGATGTAGGGGCGAAAAATTTTTCGCCCCTACGGTGCATAATTTTGGCTGAAAATCAGCCCGCGTTTTTGGCCAGATAGTCAGCCACGCCTGCTGCTGTCGGCTTCATGGCCTCCTTGCCTTTGTTCCAGTCCGCCGGGCAGACATCGCCATGCGTCTCGTGGAAAATCAGCGCGTCAACCATGCGCAGTGCCTCGTCGGTGGAGCGGCCTAACGGCAGGTCGTTGACCACGGCATGACGGACAACGCCTTCCTTATCAATCAGGAAAGTGCCGCGCAGGGCCACGCCCATGTCAATCAGCACCCCGTACTGACGGGAGATTTTCTTGTCCAAATCGGCAACCAGCGGATACTGGACGCAGCCGATGCCGCCCTGATTGACCGGAGTGTTCTTCCACGCGAAATGACTGAACTGCGAATCAATGGACACGCCGATCACCTCGCAGTTGCGCTCCTTGAACTTCGGCAGGGCGCGGTCAAAGGCGATGATCTCAGACGGGCAGACAAAAGTGAAATCGAGCGGATAAAAGAAGAGAACAACGTACTTGCCGCGATAGTCGGACAGCTTGAAATCCCCTTTGAAGGAATTGTCCGGCATGACGGCGGTGGCAGTGAAATCCGGGGCCTGCTTGGTGACTAATGCGCTCATAGGAATGCTCCTTTATAGCTGAAAAGATCAGGACTTCCAGCAGCCGTGCAGATTGCAGTAGGCTCTGGCCGAAACCTCAACCTGCTTGCAGCTGCATCCGCAGCCGGTGCTGCTGCACGGGAAAACAGCTTCGGGCTGCTCGCCGGGCTTGAGATCTTTCCGGCAGATCACACCGCCGACCGTCAGCTCAATCCACTCAATCCAGTGCTTCTCATCCATCGGATGGGCCACAGAGCCGACCGTCACTTTATAGCCGCTGGCGGTCTTCTCAATCACCGGCACATGTTTTTCTTTCGATGCGTCAACGCTGTTCTCGCTCAGCAGCTCCATCGGCTGGCCGCAGCAGACCAGCGCACCGGCACCGGCATGCAGGACAGAGATAATGTTGCCGCACATCGGACACTTGTAGATTTCGTTCTTCTTGGTCATGGGAATCATCCTCCTTGTGATTCAATTGCGCAAAATGCGCTGGTTCAAGACAACAGCTTCCTCCCATTATACAGCCAAAATTCGTTTTTCCGCACTGGCTTCACCAGTTTTCCGCCAGCAGCTCAAAATAATTCTGCGGATGGGCGCAGGCGGGGCATTTCTGCGGAGCCTCTGTTCCTTCATGCACATAACCGCATTTGGTGCAGTGCCAGGTCACGCCGCTGTCCTTGCGGAACACCTTGCTTTCCTTCAGATTGCGGATGAGGTCGCGGTACTGTTTGGCGTGCTGCTTCTCCGCCTTGGCGATGGCGCGAAAGGCAGCAGCGATGAGCGGAAATCCTTCCTCTTCGGCGGTTTTGGCGAAGGACGGATACATGTCCATATACTCATGCTCCTCGCCTCCGGCTGCGGCCTCAAGATTCGCCAGCGTGTTGCCGAGCGTTCCAGCAGGAAATGCGGCGGTGATCTCCACCTCGCCGCCTTCCAGCAGCTTGAACAGGGTTTTGGCATGAACGCGCTCCTGCTCGGCGGTGCGGATGAAGAGATGGGCCATCTGCACATAGCCTTCCTTCTCCGCGATTTTGGCTGCGTAGGTGTAGCGGTTGCGGGCCTGCGACTCCCCGGCAAAGGCGGTGAGGATGTTTTTTTCCGTCTGCGTTCCTTTCAATGAGGCCATTCCTTGTTTCTCCTTATATCTTACGTGTTAAAGAAGGTCTTTGCCTGCGGCGGTCAGTTCGTAGTGACAGCGGGCAGGACTGGCCACCAGCCCCTTTTTTTTCAGCGCGGTGAGCTGGCAGCTCACTTGGGCGGGCTCCAGCGCGACCGCAGCAGCAATATCTCTGGCGCAGGCGCAGCTTCCACTGTCCAGCGCCTGTAAAACTTTGCGCTGCCGCGCATTGATGCTGTAACCATTGTGCCCGTTGATCTTGCAAGCCGTGCCGCCGCCCATATCGCCTTGCTGCTGTTTCCTTTCGTTTTTTTTCTGACAATCAGGACAGATGCCAAAAAATTCTATCCGGCAGCCAGAAATGCGGTAGCCGATTTCAGCGGCGGCTTCCGGGGACACGGTCTCCACTTTGAGGTTGTCTATCCGATGGCACTGGACGCAGCAGATATGATGATGATGCTCCAGCTGCCGGTCAAAACGCTTTTGGCGACCACTGATCTCCAATTTCCTGATCATACCTGCTTCAGAAAGAATTTCAAGATTTCTGTAAACGGTCGCCAAACTTATGCGAGGCAGTTTTTTTTTAATCCGCTCGTAGAGCGCGTCAGCGGTGGGGTGTCCCTTATATTTGCCCATTTCATCGAGAATCACTTCACGTTGATGGGTCATTCGCAGCTGCGTCTCTTTCATGATCTCACCTTGCTGTTCTGTATTTTTTATATTCAAGAAATAGTTGAGAATTATTACTATGTCAAGCTGAAAAAGCCGTTTTGACAAGTAGATAGCTGGAAAATATTAAAAAAATATTTTTCCTGATCTGTATTTGACAAACGCGACCGCTTCTGCTATTCAAGCTCGCATGATTTTGTATGCGGCAAGACCGCCGACAACAGCAAAGGAGAAAAAATGGCCTCAGAACTTGATGAAATAACTGTAAATTACGAAGAAGATGGCCAGCTGCTGGTCAAAGAGCTGGATAAGGAGGTGCTGACCAAAGGCGCGTGGACAACGATTTTGTTTCGCTACCAAGACTACGACCGCAACACGGGGGAGTTCAGTCCGGAAAAATATACCATCCGCCGCTACCAAAAAAGGGAAGGGCAGTATCTCGCCAAATCAAAGTTCAATATTTCCAGCGCAGAGCAGGCACGGAAAATCATCGAAACCTTGAGCAGATGGCTGGAGCAGCCGCAAGCGTGAATCCAAGCCGCTCGAAAAAACATCAAAGGCTGGCAAAAAGTTCTTGACCGCTGGGGGGAGGATACTGTATATTCCTGCCTCG
>NZ_JBLWEP010000017.1:22216-24226 GCF_048287355.1 Candidatus Electronema sp. TJ | reverse complement strand
CTCGCCACAACCATGATCGGCAAGCGGTTAGACGAAGCACCCGCGCCGGACGAAGTCGGCTTCTCCCTTTGCGCCTATTCCCTCAACACTGCCCGGGAAGAGATGATCCGGGAACTTGGAGCATAATCATGCTGCTGTTAGTCGGCGCGGTTCCTGCTGACCGCCTTCCTCTGATCATCGGCCCGGTCTCCTTGAGCGAGCGCGGCATCAAGATTGACGGCCACGAGCTGCCCATCAACCGGGGCAACGAGGCGATGATGAAGGCCGCCAGCCTGATCTGCCAGGAATACGGCGTGGATATGCCGATGGGCATGGTTGCGGGCGACATCGGCAAACGCGAGGGCAGCACGGCGATTTACAAACATCTCGCTGCGAATCTGCCGACGATGGGAGCCAAGGTGATGACCATGCACTATGTGATGCCTGACCTCAAGCTGAACAAGAAGGTGCTGGCGACCGTCGCGACAATGCAGGAAAACAAGCCGCTGATGATCGCCGACGCAGGCAGTATGTACGTGGCCAAGGCGGGCGGCGATGCCAAGATGTATGATGTCTTCACCCCGGACATCGGCGAGGCCACCTTTCTGGCGGACGAAAAAGCCGATCATCCAGCCTACACACGCGGCTTTATCTTCAATATGGAAGACGACGTGCCGGAGCTGATCCGCCGGGCCTATGCCAGCGGCAGTGCGCCGAAGACTATGTTTGTCAAAGGAGCGGTGGATTATATCTGCCAAGACGGCGAGATTGTGGATACCATCAGAGAGCCGAGCATTGAGACAATGGAGCCGATTGGCGGCACCGGCGATTTGATCACCGGCATGATCAGCGGCCTGATGCACGCTGGCCGCAGTCCGCTGCTCGCCTGCCGTATTGCTGGGCGCGTCAACCGCGCTGCGGGCGAATTGGCCAATCCCACGCCAGCCACGCAGGTGGAAGAGATACTCCGCTGTCTGCCCAAGGCGTTGGCGAAGGTGCATAAGGAGCTGGGGCTGTAGCAACGGCGATGCTCAAAAAGTCAGCTCTGTAGAAAATGGAGGGAGATGATGCAGGAAAATAAATCTGGCGGCCTGTTCGGCAAGGCGGTGTTCATTGTCATTCTGCTCGTTCTGCTCATTGCGGCAACCAGAAGATTCTACCAGGCCGTGCCTGCCGGATACGCGGCTGTTGCCACTCTTTTCGGCAAGGTGCAGCCGCAGCCGTACCGGGAAGGGCTCCATCTGCCGGTCAATCCGCTCTACAGCTGGTATTTCTACGATATCCGCCAGAAAAGCCATAAAGAGACTGCTGCGGTGACTTCACAGGATCAGCTCCAGACCGCTCTTGACGTGAGCGTGCAGTACCGCTTCCTCCCAGATATGACCCCCAAAATCCTTCAGGAGACCGGCGGCGAGGAGGAAGTCTTGCAGGTGCATCTGGTGCCCAAGCTGCGCTCTCTGTTGCGCGAGCAGAGCAAAGCTGTGCTGCGGGCTGAGGATTTCTTTCTTGAAGCGACCCAGAACACGCTTCAGAACAGTCTGCTTGAGGGGCTGAAGTCCTACATGACCCCAAAGGGGATAGAAATTCAGGCCGTGCTGATGCGCGACATCCGCCTGCCCGCTTTCATCACCAAGGCGATTGAGGAGAAGAAGCAGCGCGAGCAGGAAGTGGAGAAGCAGAAGGCCGAGCTGGAGCGTTTCAAAACCGAGCAGCAGCAGCGGGTTGCCTCCGCCAAGGCCGAACGTGAGGCCGCCGAGGAGACCGCGAAACAGCGGCGGCTGCTGGCCGACGCGCAGGCGTATGAGATCGGCGCGATCAACAAGGCTGCCGGAGAAAGCCCGGCCTACATCAAGCTCAAGGCATTGGAGGCCTTGGAGGCCATCAGCAAGGATCCGGCGGCCAAGCTCTATTTCCTCAATGGCAGCAGTCCTAATCCGCTGCCGCTGATGCATCTGAACGAAAGCGGCTCCGACGCGCCCAAGCCTTGAGGCAGGGAAGTCCCGGACATGCGGAATAAATTCCTCGGCACCG
>NZ_JBLWEP010000017.1:0-21953 GCF_048287355.1 Candidatus Electronema sp. TJ | reverse complement strand
AAAGATAGACGGCTCATTCCAAGTCTGGGATGGCCTGCCTGAAAGATAGATGCCGCATCCTAAATTCGGGATGCCTTATCTGAAAGACAGATAGCGCATTCCAATTTAGGATGCCTTGCCTGAAATATAGACGGCGCATTCCAAGTTTGGGATGGCCTGCCGGAAAGACAGATGGCGCATCCTAAGCTTAGGGTGCCTTGTCTGAAAGATAGATGCCGCGCCTTTCGAGCGGAGCGTGTATGCAATGCAGCCAGAGAGGTCCGCTTGCAATTTCCTTGAGCCAAAGGAAAACGCCAGGATAGGCATCATCAAAGATATTGCAGCGGCAGCTGCTGGAAGCAGTTCATGTTGTGCAGGCGATGCGCTACGAAGTGAAACTCTATCTATCAAGGAGAAAAAATGAACAACATGCAATCTTGCCCTGTGTCTGGACTGCGCACGATACTTCTGGCGACAGACGGCACCGAATACAGCGAAGGCGCTGTCCGGGAGACAATCAATTTCGCCAAGAAATGCTCCACCAAGATTTACGCCATCTCCGTTGTTGAATCCTTGGCTGACTACGAAGGCTTTTCAGCGCAGCAGGCTGAGGAATCCTTTGCAAGCAAGGCGAAAGAAGCTCTGGAAAAACTGAAGGCGCGGGCGGATAAGGAAGGGGCGGTCTGCGAGACGATCCTTGCTGTCGGCGAACCGTATCAGTGCATTGTGGATGCGGCGGAAGCAAAGAATGTGGACATGATTGTGGTCGGCAGGCGCGGCGCAAGAGGTCTGACCAAGCTGCTGATGGGCGAAGTGGCGGCAAAGGTGATCGGCTATTCATCGCGCAAGGTGCTGGTTGTGCCAAGGGCCGCCACGATCAGCTATCAGAACATTCTTGTCGCCACGGACGGCTCTTCCAACAGCGAGGCGGCGGTGAATGCGGCTCTTGAAATCGCCAAACACTGCGGCGGCAAAGTGATCGCCCTGTCTTCCATCCGCACTATTTATGAGCAGGAGAACGCGACAGCCAACGTCAGCCGTGTTGTTGAGCTGGGAAAGAAAGAAGGTGTCGCAGTCGAGACCCTGACCCCTATGGGCCGCTCGTATGAAGCGATTGTCGAAGCCGCAGGCGGCAGAGGCGTTGATCTGATCGTTCTTGGCACCTACGGCAAGACCGGTCTGACCAGAATGCTCATGGGCAGCTCGACAGAGCGGGTCATTGGTCTGGCTGGCTGCGCTGTGATGGTGGTCAAAGGCGAAGGCGGAAAAACGGCGACAGTTTGACAACGCGATATACTTATTTGTTTACTTCATGAGCTGGCAGCACGAAATCCGCCTGATACGGCTACCCTGTTCCGTCTGGGACAGCATCACCGCCCATTGCCGGAGAAAATTGGCCGGCGATTTTCTTCCCGGAGAAAGTCCGGTCAAAAGGGCCTTTGGCATCCTTGCCGGACTGCGGGAAGGCGGCGAGCTGCATGTGCGGCAGACGCTGCCGGTGAAGAAGAACGCCCGCAACGTCGAGCCGCTGAAGAGCTTCATGGACAAATTGATGGAGCAGCACGCCATACCCTCGACCACGCCCATGGACCAGCGCGGCTGGGTGACAGACCCGCAGGAGTTCAAACAGTGCATGGATCACTGCAAGCGTGAGGGCCTGATCATGTTCGGCGCGTATCACATTCATGTGGTGCCTTGGCCGGGCGATCCCCTGCGCGACACGCCCACAGGTCTCGACACAGTGCTGGTGCGAGGCAGCAAGATGTATTCCTTCATCATTTCAATGGTCAATCCTGAGCAGCCGATTATCCGCGCCTTTTATGAAGGTGAGCTGCACGCGGAGACCCCCATTCTGATCGCATGACTCCTCCGCAGCGGCATGAAAAAAGAGCCTGAACTGATTGTTGCATACACCGACCCGCTGGAAGGCTTCAAGGGCTGGCTGGTGATTGATTCCCTCACTCACCGGATGGCCGCAGGCGGGATGCGGGTGCAGAAAGGTCTGACCTGCGAGGTGGTGCGGGATTTGGCCGCAACCATGACCCTGAAGATGCGCATCGCAGGCATCCGGGCGGACGGGGCCAAATGCGGCATTGACTATGATCCTGCCAGCCCAAATAAACAGGAGGCCATGCTCCGTTTCATCCGGGCGATCAGGCCGTATCTGCTCGAACGCTATTCCATGGGGCCTGATCTCAACACCACCATGCCTGAGCTGGACGCGGTCTGCGCCTGTATCGGCATCAGCTCCATCAAGGCGGTGATCGCCACGTGTCAGGAATTCACCCCGGCAGAGTTCGAGGAGCGAGTGCGGCTGCTCAAGCAGCCTGTCGGCCATGCCACGCTGGGCAAACTGCGCTCCGGTGCCGGAGTTGCGGCCTCCTGTCTGGCTGCCTTAGAGTTTTTAAAGATTCCGGCAGCACAGGCCAAAGTGGTCATTCAAGGCTTCGGCAGCCTGGCTTCCAGCGCAGCATATTTCCTCCATCAGGCCGGGGTGCGGATCATCGGTCTGGCTGACTGCGAAAAAAGCCTGATCAGTCAGAACAGTGCGCCGTTGGATATTGCCGATCTGCTCGACCGTGTTTGCGCCGACTGCACCTGCCAAGCCAAAGGGCTGATTCCCGCAGAAGCAGCCAGCGGCGTTTATGGCCGCCGCGAGGCGGTGTATCAGCTGCCCTGCGATGTCTTTGTTCCTGCGGCCATAGAACGGGCCATTGACCGTCAAGCTGCGGAAACCATGCAGGTCAGGGCCATTGTTTCAGGTGCAAATCTGGCGGTGACCGCAGAGGCGGAGTCCATCCTTCATCGGCGCGGCATCATTCTCATCCCGGACATGGTGGCCGGCTGCGGCGGCTCGCTCTCCATGCAGGGTCTGTTCGGGCCGGAGAACATGCCTTCAGTGCAGGACGTGCTCAGTCACGTTGACCGCAAAACCCGCGCCATTGTCAAAAACATGCTCCAGCGCAGTCGCGAAGAAGACATCTCTCCGCGTGAGGCCGCACTGCGCATCTGCGCGGAAACCCAGCCGCATCCTGACACCAAGCCTTACGGCGAGCTGAACTAGAAGCATCATGACTGTGAGCTGTGAGCAGCAAGGGAGCTCCTGACCGGCGGTTTCCTCAGATTTCCCGCGCCGCTCGCAATACCTTTGACAGTTCATCTCTTCTTCTCGCCCCAGCTCCTCCGCTTTCGCAGCTTCCGGCTTCTTGCTTGTATGACAGGAGGCAGGCAGCAGAATCTTCAGCTGCGCGACCGCAAACCAATCCGTTTTACAGCAGCACTTTCATCTGATATAAGCTAAGCTGTGCGCCGAGCAGCAAAGTGCTCTCATGGCGTTCAGGCGCGTTGGACGTGTTTGTTCTGCTCTGAACGTCAGAAAAACATCGGGCGATGTTTTGGAAAATCACGGCCGATGTTTTAAAAAATCACGCTCGATGTTTAGGAAAATCACGCTCGATGTTTAGGAAAACATCGCTCGATAAATGGACCTTTTCACGGGCGATGTTTGGGAAAATCACGCTCGATGTTTTAGAAAATCACGGCCGATGTTTTTCCAAGACTGCGGCCGTAAAATTTTCCTATGAGACAGGAGCAGGGCTGCGGAAGCGGGCTTGCCTGAGAAAAACGATGAGCCGGACGAAAGAAGATTTGCCTGGCAAAGCAGATGCCAGCTGCCGCATCTACGCCATCAAAAGGAATATTTTCATTGCCCTGCTTGCGGGCATGATCATTCTTGGGGCCATTCATCTGGTCTCGGTGTTCTACATGTACAAGCATCAGGACGACTTCCATCAGCATGAATGGCAGGAGCTGCTTGTCAACACCTACAACCGGACGATTGCAAAGGAAACAATGGAGCTTGACTGTCTCATAGACATTCTGGCGATCAACAAAGAAATTCAGCAGCATTTCCTGAACAAAAACCGGGCAGCTCTCCTCAACACAGTCAGGACTATAGCCCAGCATCTCAAGCAGCACTGTCAGGTAACTCACTTTTATTTTCATGGCCCAGACCGGGTTAATTTCCTCAGAGTGCATCAGCCGGACCGCTACGGCGACCGCATTGACCGCCTGACTCTGCTCCATGCCGCAGCCAGCAGCAAGACTGCTGCCGGGCTTGAACTTGGGCCGATGGGCACTTTGACGCTGCGGGTGGTCATTCCCTGGGTGGTGGACAGAAAGGTTATTGGCTATCTGGAGCTTGGCAAAGACTTGGCCTCCATTCTGTCCATCTTCAAGGAGGAAGAAGATCCGCTTGCCGGTTATCTCCTCACTGTCAACAAGGAGGAGCTTGACCGGAAGGGCTGGGAGCAGGGCATGGCCATGCTCGGGCGGCAGGCCGACTGGAGCACTTTGCCCGACCGGGTGACCATGGTCAACACCCTGCCGCAGCACTTTGATCATGCCGGCAAGCTGCGGGAGCCGCGCGGCTTTTTTGCCGGACTGCTGCGCAAAATGCTGTTCGAGAGCGGCCCTGCGTCCTGCACGCTGCCGGTGATGGACTTCGCCGGCAAAGAGGTGGGCAGCCTGCTCTTTGTCCGTGATGAAGGACGGGAGCTGCTGGCTGCCAGACGTGGCAACAATTTGTTTCTGCTCCTCCTGCTGCTGTCCGGCGCAGCACTGCTGACAGCATATTATCTGCTCCTGCAAAGGACAGAAAAACGGCTGGCAGAATCCTACGAGCACCTGCACACCTTCATGGAAACCCTGCCCGATGCCGCCATGCTCAAAAACAGTCAGGGCCGCTGGCTGCTGAGCAATCAGGCCGCCAGAGCAGCCTTTCAGCTGGAAAGCTCCGCGTGGCAGGGCAAGACAGAAGATGAGCTGATCAAAACATGGCCTGAAGCGGCCCGGCATCATGCAATCTCCGTGCAGAACGATCTGAAGGCGTGGGAGAAGAATGAAATGCTCATCGCCCAGGAACAGGTCAGCGACACAGCCGGAGCAGCCCGTTTCTTTGAAGTCAGGCGGATGCCGCTGTTCGCCCCGGACGGAACGCGCAAAGCTCTGTTTGTGATTGGCCGCGACATCACTGAGCACAGGGAAATGGAGCAGCAGCTGATCAAGGCCAAGCAGGAAGCCGAGGCGGCCAGCGAGGCTAAATCGCGCTTTTTGGCCAACATGAGCCATGAAATCCGCACGCCGATGAACGCAGTGATCGGCATGTCTAAACTCGCCCTTGAAACCGGCCTCAGTCCGATTCAAAAAAGCTATGTGGAAAAGGTGCATGGCGCGGCTGAACTGCTCCTCGGCATCCTCAATGACATTTTGGACTTCTCCAAGATTGAGGCTGGGAAGATGTCGCTGGAGCATATTGATTTCAGTCTGAAGGCTGTACTGGAAAACCTGCGTAGTCTGATCGCGTTCAAGGCAGCGGAGCAGGAACTGGACCTGCTTGTCGAGCTGCCGGACAACGTGCCTGAGGTGCTCAAAGGAGACCCGCTGCGTCTTGGCCAGGTGCTCATCAATTTGGGCAACAACGCGGTCAAGTTCACCAAGAAAGGCGGCGTGAGCGTCAGCGTTGAGCTGGAAGAACAGAACGGGACGCAGGTCACGCTCCACTTCTGTGTGTCGGACAGCGGCATCGGCATGACCGAGGAGCAGCAGGAGCGTTTGTTCCAGTTCTTCAGTCAGGCCGACACCTCAACAGCCCGGCAGTATGGCGGCACAGGTTTGGGGCTGGCAATCAGCAAAAAGCTGGTTGAAATGATGGGCGGAACCATCTGGGTCACGAGCAGGTTTGGACAAGGCTCCTGCTTTCATTTTGTCCTGCCGATGGAGGTCGGCGATCCAGACAGCCTGGCAAGAAAACAAACGGCAAAGCTGCCGCAGCAGATGGACCAGCTGCGCGGGGCAAAGATATTGTTGGTGGAAGATAATGAGATCAATCAGGAGCTGGCCAAGATTCTTCTCTCCCGAAGAGGGATTGAGGTCACGGTGGCTTCCAACGGCAAAGAAGCCTTGCAGGTCTTGGCGGGGCAACGCTTTGACGGCGTGCTGATGGACATGCACATGCCGGTGATGGACGGCTGCACTGCCTGCAAGATCATCCGCAGTCAGCCGGAATACAGCAGGCTGCCGATCATCGCCCTCACCGCCAGCGTCATGGCTGAAGACAAGGAGAAAACCAAGGCGGCAGGCATGAACGGCCATATCGGCAAGCCTTTCCGGGAAGAAGAGATGCTTGCAGTCATGACCGACCTGATCAGGCTGGATGGCGCTCATTCCTGAGAAAAGCTGATCAGATCAGGCCGGCGGCAGCTTTCAGGAGCGGCTGCAAAACAGTTGAGACCACGCAGCAGTTGACAGCCGCGCAAAAAGCAGGTAGTTATTATCCCTATCTCTGTATCTCTTCATCCGTTTCCTTCATCCAGACCTGTCATGCAGAACAACACCATCCGCCTGCGCAGCTGCCCGAAGCACTACACCTACGATCAGGACAAAGCCTGCACGCCGGTGCAGACTGTGGAACGCTTTCACGAGCGGCTGCAAGCGGTCAAGCTCGACATCCTCAAGGAGGTGCGGCGGATTGACACCGGACGGCTGGACATCCCGGTCTTCTTCAGCGTCTGCGGCAGGGACGCTGCCAGGATCATCGGCACAAAGAAGCAGATGGGCAAAGGCTCCACGCCAGAGCAGTCCAGAGCCAGTGCCTGCATGGAGCTGGCCGAGCGTTTCAGCTTCTTCTCCTTCCTGAAGAACCCGGACAACTTCCTTGTCGGCGACTACGCGGCCATGCAGGCTGCTGGACATCCTGTGCTGCCGCTGACAGAGCTGCTTCGCTCTGTGCATGACGAGATCCGCAGCCCGGAGCTGCTGGAGCGGCTGCTGGCTGGGCTGCCCTTGCGCTGGACATGGGCGCGGAACCTCAGCCGTGACGAGGATGTGCTCGTGCCCTTCTCCTGGTTCTACGCCATCAACGAGTTCAACGGCCCCTGCGCAGGCAACACCATCGAAGAGGCCATGCTGCAAGGCATCAGCGAGATTGTTGAGCGGCATGTCTGCGCGGTGATTGCAAGGGAGCAGCGGCCTGTTCCGGCGATTGACCTCAGCACAGTGACTGATCCAGTGGCCCGCGAGCTGATTGAGAAGTTCGAGCGCAACGGCATCAGGCTGCGCTGCAATGATTTCTCTTTAGACACCGGCATCCCGACTGTCGGTGCGCTGGCCTGGGATCCGGCCACGTTCCCAGATAAAAGCGAGCTGGTCTACACAGCAGGCACCACGCCGGGGCCGGACAAGGCATTGATCCGCGCCTTGACCGAGGTGGCACAGCTAGCTGGAGACTTTGAGTCAGGCTCCAACTACGTGGCTTCCGGCCTGCCTAAGCCGCTCAGTCTGGCTGAGGTGGACTATGTCATCAACCCTGGTCAAACTGTCCCTCTCAGCGCCTTGCCTGATCTCAGCACGGACGACATGCTCGACGAACTGCGCGGCTGCCTTGCAGCCCTGCGCCAGCGGGGCATGGAGGTGTTTGCGGTCAACACCATGCACCCGCAGCTGCAAATCCCGACGGCCTACACCATCATCCCCGGTGCGCATTTCCGCGAGCGGGCGGCCTCAGGCGACGCGGCACTCTTCGCCGCCAAGCTAGCTGCTGAGCTGCTTGATCCGGCGGCTTTGGAGGGCAAACTGGCAGCGATGAGCAAAGAGCTGCCCCAGGCCTATTATCTGGAGTTCTACCGGGGGCGCAATCTTTATGAGAGAGGCATGGCCGAAGCCGCGCTGCCCTGCTTTGCCAAGGCTCTGCGCCTTGACCCACAGGATGAGGACAAGCCTTATCTCCACTCCTATTATGGTGCCTGCCTGCGCGACTTGGGCCGTTTTGAAGAAGCTGTGCCAGTGCTGGAGCAGGGGCTTGCCTGCGACGAGGAGCGTCCTGACCTGCACAACATGCTGGGAGTCTGCCATTACAAAGCCAGCCGCTTCCAGCAGGCTGTCCATCACTTCCAGCGGGCGGTGCAGCTCAATCCGGTCTCAGCCATCGACTATGCCAACCTCGCGCTGAACTTGCAGCGTCTTGGCCGCAAGGACGAGGCCATACGCAACTACCAGACAGCACTCAGCCAAGACATGGACATCGCCTTTGCGGTGGAGAATCTGGCACTGCTGATGGCGGAGGCAGAAGGGGGAACCACTGACAACGGCTGGGTGGGCGGCGGCTGAAGTAGCTGCTCTGCGCACAATGAAGCGGCGGCCTCCCGGCATGGGAGCCGCCGCTTTTCTTTTTGCAGGCCAGCCAGCTTACTACGCTGTCCGCACGTCCAGCATATCCGTCAGCCTGCTGCCGTAGCTGTCGTGGATCATATCCTTCAGCGCGGCGAAGCTGTCCACGCGCAGCGTGCCGCGCGAGCTATAGCGGGTGCTGATTGAAATCGTGTGCTCTTTGTTCTAAGGAAAGTCCTGCTCAGGAATCACCACCGGCGCAAGGATGATCTCGCGATCCTCGATCTTGCCGAAGCGCGACTGAACAATCCTGTCTCCAGCCGTGCCCTCGATCACGCATTCGTATTCTTGTCAACGCATATTGTCTTCTTAACGCAAAGGTGGCAATATGACAGTAGGGGTCTGTTGCCGCTGCTGTTTATTCAGAATGAGGGAAGACTATGAAGACAAAAAAATATCGCAGGCTGACCGCCGCCGCCATCGCCTTAACCGTGCATGCGCCAGACTGGACTGAAGCAAAACTCGTCATTGTCGATGACAAAGACTGCACCTTGCAAGAGGCAATCAGCTTCATCTATGACCCTGGAACAGGAGAGGGCTGCGTGGACAGCGGCGGCGCAGGCTCTGACACTATTGTTTTGAATACTGATGTAACGTTGGATAATCGGCTGATGGTGATGACCAGCGTGATCATCGAAGGAAACGGGCACACGATCACAGGCAACGCTGGAAAATCTGTCTTCTTTGTAGATTCAGGCCATACACTGACCTTGGACAATTTGACTATAAAAGGTGGCAAAAACGGCCTTGAATTTATCGACTCAAAAGCTGTTCTGAACAAGTCCACTGTAACCGGCCATTCAAACAGAGCAATTTCCACCTCACGCGGCAGCATGACTTTGAACAATTCAACCGTGAGCGGCAACCCAGGTACAGGACTTTATGGTGCTAATTGCGGCATTGTGCTGAACGGCGTAACAGTCAGCGGCAATGCGACAGGACTTTCAGCAAGCGGAGCCGTGGCGACCCTGCAAGGCTCTTTGATCAGCGGCAACAGCGGCTTTGACATCAAAGACTTCAACAGCACACAATGGCAGACCAACTTCAACCTCATCGGCAGCAGCAGCAAAAAAAATGCGGAATCCTTCAGTGAGACATTTCTGCTCAACAGCACCGATATTTCTGCGACCAGCGACGGCACAAATCCGACTGCGCTGAATGCGATTCTCAGTCCTCTGGCTAACAATGGCGGCCCAACCAAAACCCATGCCTTGCCTGTAGGGAGTCCAGCTGTTGATCTTGACGAAGGCTGCATTGTCGCTCTGTCTGAGGATCAGCGCGGCATCAGCAGGCCCTCAGGAAATGGCTGCGATGCTGGAGCTTTTGAGTTTGAGAGCGGCACCGCAGTGCAGCGCATCAATATGGAGCCTGTCTACAGGGTGCTGCTGCCGAACTGAGCGCGGCAGGATGGCACAAATTGTCTGTCCGCATCAGGAGGCGCAGATGGATTACTATATTCTTTCAAGGGGAACAGTATGAACACTGCATTGAAGGGACTGCTTTTTTCGACTGCGCTGCTGCTGGCGGCCAGCGCGGCGCAGGCCACAGTTGTTGTCGTGGATGCGGCAGGCAACTGCACCTTGCAGGAGGCGATGCAGTTCGTTCAAGGTATTGTGATAGAAACCAAATGTGTCGACAGCGGAGGAGGAGTCGATGCGGTGATCATGCTGGAGACCGATGCTGCATTGAGCGAATCCGCATGGGTGGATGAAGTGAACGTCACAATTGAAGGGCAGGGGCACACTGTTGCAGGCACATCTGCTATTTCGGCCTTCATTGTGTACAACAGAAGGCTCACATTAAACAATATCACTGTCACAGGCGGCAATGAGGGCATCGCAGTCAGAGAGACCGGCGCACTCACCCTGAACAACGCAACTGTGCGCGGCAATGCGGGCGACGGAATAGTCATCGGCGGCGGCGGCGCGACCCTGAACAATTCAACTGTGAGCGGCAACGGCGGCAAAGGGATCAGCAGCGGATTCGGCAGCATTATTTTGAAGAACTCCACGGTCAGCGGCAATGCTGTCGGCATCTATGCGTATAAGTCGTCTGTTTTCATGCAAAGCTCTTTGGTCAGCGGCAACAGCGGATTTGACATCGAAAACAATGCCTCCAGCTGGCTGGAAGGCGGCGGTTTCAACGTGCTCGGCCACAGCGGCAAGACAAATGCGGAAGCGTTCAGCAGCACATTCGCGCCAAACAGCACAGATGTTACGGCCACCAGCGACGGCTCGCGTCCGACTGCGCTGGCAGGGATCCTCAGTCCTCTGGCAGACAATGGCGGCCTGACGCAGACCCATGCCCTGCCTGCGGGCAGCCCGGCCATTGATCTTGACGAAGACTGCCTTGCCAACCTGTCTGCGGATCAGCGCGGCATCAGCAGGCCCTCAGGAAATGGCTGCGATGCCGGAGCCTTTGAGTTCGTCGCCGTTGTGCAGCACGTCAACATGGTGCCTGTCTACAAGCTGCTGCTGGACTGAGCGGCGGAGCAACAAAAAAGGGCTGACCCGAAGGCCAGCCCTTGCAATGCCGCCGCCGTTCTGGCGGCGTTTTGATTTACTGCGCAGCCAGACGCAGGCTGCGGACATCAAAGCAGCGGTCAACCAGCTTGTGCTCCTGCCAGCGTTTGAGCAGGCGCACCGCGCTCATGGTCACTACTGGCTCGATCAGCACGAGCGGCGCGTAGGCGGCGGCGAATTTCGCCCAGGCGAAGAACGGGGTCTCCGCCTCGCCGATCATCAGCCAGAAGCCGACCATCAGGGTCACGCCGCCGTAGTAGACCGCGTCCAGACGGACGATCTCCTGCCAGCTCATCTCGCGCCGCCCCTCGGCCAGCCGCTTGCCGACGCTGTGATGCACGGCCATCAGCGGCACGATCAGCGAAAGGCTGTTCACGGCCAGATGCATCAGGTCGCCCGGCTCGAAGAGCAGGCCTTGCAGCAGCAGTCCGAAGGCGAAGCCGTACAAGGCCGGGAAGTAGCCGAGGGTCAGGTAAATGGCCATGCCGCCGACAAAGTGCAGCTCGGACGGCCCGACCGGCATGTGGAAGGACTGCATGAAGAGCGAGAAGAACAGGGCCGC
This sequence comes from Candidatus Electronema sp. TJ, assembly GCF_048287355.1. NCBI lineage: Bacteria > Pseudomonadati > Thermodesulfobacteriota > Desulfobulbia > Desulfobulbales > Desulfobulbaceae > Candidatus Electronema > Candidatus Electronema sp. TJ. The sequence goes on along the minus strand of NZ_JBLWEP010000017.1, from coordinate 10,664 downwards.
CAGCAGGGTGCGCAGCAGCACGGCAGGAGCGCGGAAAGCGCCCTTCAGATGCGCTGCCAGCAGAGCGGCGGCGGATGCGTTAGCCAAGGCCAGCTTGGCCGGGGCGATGAAGCCTGGTTCGATGTGCATGGTGCACCTCCGGGTGAGAATAGGTGATAAGCTGCCGGGCCGTCATGACACGGCAAGGTGATTGCGGCGGAGCAGCTGCGGAGGCGGGCGGGGGAGCGGGACAGGGACGGGAGGCTGCGGAGGCGGCTTCCCGGCGTGTGCCGATGCCGCCCGCCGCAGCATGTCAAGGCCGGACTGACAAGGCAGGTTTCCGGGCTTGCGCGCGGAGCTTCCGCAGAAGCTCCCTCTCCGCCGCCTTCCCAGCCTGAGGGGCCAGTGGCATGAGGGCGGAGATTGTGCGCGCCTACCGTTGCGGGGGCAGCGCCGGATTCGCCGCCAGGCGGCTGACCGGACTTCCCTTTCCTTGACAGTTGCGAAGCGCAGTCTACCCCGGAGCAGCGGCGCTGTCAAGAGGGCAGGGGAGGCGGAGTCAGCAGCCCTGCCAGCGCGGCAGGTCGTCGATGCGGATGCCCATCAGGCCGCAGAGCCGCCCGGCGAAATGCCGGGCCATCTCGCGCAGACTGGCGGGATGCAGGTAGAAGGCAGGCATGGGCGGGCAGATGATTGCGCCCGCGTCGTGCAGAGCGAGCATGTTGCGGAGATGGGTGCGGTTGAGCGGGGTCTCGCGCACTGCCAAGAGCAGCGGCCGCCGCTCTTTCAGGGTCACGTCCGCAGCCCGGTGGATGAGGTTGCCGGAGCATCCTGCGGCTAACGCGCCCAAGGTGCCGACGGTGCAGGGCAGAATGAGCATGGCCTCGTACAAGGCGGAGCCGGAGGCGGGCAGGGCGGTGAAGTCATCTGCGGCAAACCAGCGGCTGATGCCGGGCAGCTCGTCCGGCGAGAGGTTCTCTTCCAGCCGCAGCACCTTTCTCCCGGAATCGGAGATGACAGCGTGCACCTCGATGTCCTGCGTGGCGAGCAGATCCAGCAAGGCTGTGACGTAGATCATGCCGGTGGCGCCGGTGATGCCGAGGAGGATGCGGCGGGGCGGGATCACGGCAGGTGCACGCCGTGGCGGCTGTAGACGCTGAGGATGTTCTCCACCATCCGCTTCAAGCCGTATTTGGCCGCGATGTCCTGCCGCTGAAGCCGCACGGCTTCCTCGTCGCGCTCTAAGTTCCCGGCCAGATCCAGCAGGGCCTGCCGGGCTGCGGCCACGTCGCCGTAGTCCACCAAGCGGTGCCTGCGGACGAACTCCAGCGGCTCAAGGATGGAGGGCGTGCGGCAGGCGAGCAGCGGCAGGCCGTAGAGCAGGCCCTGGATGAAGGACTGGGAGATGCCCTCGGTCTCGTAGGAGGAGAAGAAGATCAGGTCCATGGCCGAGAAGTAGCGTTCCGGGTCCTCGCGGTGGCCGGTGAGGATGAATCGCTCCTGCGCTCCGGCCTTGGTGATGGCCTCCTCCAGCAGGGCGCGGCCATTGCCGCCGCCGACGATCATGAACTTGAACTGCTCCGGCAGGGCCGCCGCTGTCCGGGCGATGAACTCATGGCCCTTGTAGTGGCGGAGAAAGGCGACGTTGCCGATTAGCACGTCTGTGTCAGCGATGCCGCAGCTGCGCCGCACTTCCTCGCGGTCGCGGGCGGAGAAGCGGAAGCGCTCCTCATCAATCCCTGTGGACTGCGTCACGATCTTCCGGCGCGGCACGCCCTGCCCGGCCAGCTGGTTGGTGATGGCCTCGCTGCACGCGAAGATGACATGCGGAAAGGCGCGGTAGCTGAAGGAGGAGGAGACCGGCTCCAGCACATGCCGGGTGCGGGCGACCAGCGGCACGCCGCAGAGCCGCGCCGCCGCTCCGGCCATCCAGGAGTCTTCCGAGGAATGGGTGTTGACCACCGCAGGCCGCAGCTGCCGGAGCAGGCGGAGCAGCTCCAGCCAAGCGCACAGGTTGAACTTGGAGGAGAAGTCGATATGATGCACGGCAAAGCCCTCTGCGCCGCAGCGGCGGGCCAGCTCGGCACCTTCGCGGACGATCAGGGCGGTGCGGAAGCCGAGTTTGCGCATCTCCCGCAGCTCGGTCAGGGTGCGGATCTCCTGGCCGCCCCAGGAGCGCGACCAGTCAGTGTGGACGATCAGCGGCTGCCCGCTCACGCCTTGCACCCCAGCTGCCCATCATCTTCAAAGCGGACCATCGGCAGGATGAAGTAGAAGTTGTTGCCCTCAGGAGTCCGCTCGTAGCCGACTATGCCGCCGTGCAGCTCGACCACATGCTGGACAAAGGCCAAGCCGTGGCCGGTGCCGTGGATGCCCTCTACATCCTTGCCGCGCACGCCCTCCTGAAAGATGCGCCGCGCCTCATCATGACCCAGATGCGGGCCGGTGCTGAAGACGTTGAACTTGACCCCCTTCTCGCCGCATTCAGGGAAGTTGTCGATCACCTCGCGGCCATAGGCCACGGCCTTGCGCGGTCTGCCGTCACGTGTGATGATCTCGCGGGTATACTTAGCCGCGTTAGAGAAGAGATTGGCGTAGACCTGCGAGAGCAGGCCGATGTCCACATAAAGCTGGAACTCTTCCTCCAGCATGTTGCCGGGCCGCTCCACTGTGATGCTGGCCGAGCGGAAACGGCTGTCGTAGTGCTCCAGCTGAGGGAGAATGATCTCTTTCTCGACAAAGCAGCGTTTGGGGTGCAGAATCATCCGGCCTGCGGTGAAATGCTCGCGCCTGAACAGGCTTTCGACAAAGAGGCTGATGTTCTGATGATGCTTGACCAACTCGCCATGATGTTGGAGCAGGCTTTCCTGAATAGCCCCGCAGCGGTCGGCGCAGGCTGCCGTATCCTCCGGCCTGCCAGACTCCGCCGCCCTCAGCAGCTCCTCGCGCAGCACCTCCAGCTCCAAAATGCTCCTCCGCAGCCTCTTGAAGAGCAGGCGGAAGAACATGTTCGGTGTGATGATGTTATGCTCAATGTCCTGCACCAAGGTGTTGATGAACTTGAGGTGCTGGATGTTCTGCATGGCTGTCAGCCGGTTGTGCAGGCTGTAGCCGATCCGGTTGGTGTATTTGCCGAAGAAGAAACGGTCATTTTTAGACAGCTTGCTGCACGGCGCGACGCTGTACATGCCCAGCATCCGGCTCTTGCCATGCTCGCGGTTCGGAAGAGCGCATTGCGGCGCCTGCTCGTGCGTCTCCTCCTCAGGCGGCGCATCTGGCTCTCTCTGCGTCTTGCTCCAGACAGGCAGCACATAGTGCTCGCCGCTCCGGTACGGCTCGCCGCAGGGGATGATGCTCTCCGGCGCGGCAGTCTTCTTTTGCAGCACGCCCTGCTCGGAATCGCAGACCAGATAGAGAGCCTGATCCTTTTCATCGTAGAGATACAGTGCGCTGGACAGGCCGAGCATCTCCAGCGGCACGCTCACGCAGACCCGGTAGAAGTCGTGCAGCGAATCGTATTCCTGGGACAGGTCAAAGAAGGCTTTGAGGAAGTCGTCAAAATAGCAGGTGAAGTTGTACTGCTCATAGCTGGCGGACTTCTCCCGCACCCGCTGACGCATTTTCTGAAGATCGTGACAGTCGCTCATAGCCGCCTCCCTGATCAGAGGATGACTCAATGTTTGCGCCAGAACTGCTCTGCTCCGCGCTCGTCCACCAGATTGATCGCTGCCGGGTACACGTCGCACTCCAGCGCGAAGACCCGGTCGGCGATCTCGTCTGCGGTTTGGCAGTCGGCAATGTCCACGCAGCGTTGCAGGACGATAGGGCCGTTGTCGTAAATCTCGTCGGCGAAATGCACGGTGCAGCCGCTGACCGTGCAGCCCCGCTTCAAGACCGCCTCATGTACATGGTGCCCGTAAAAGCCTGGCCCGCAGAAGGCAGGGATCAGCGACGGGTGAATGTTCAGCACTCGCTGTCTGAGTGCTTCTGGCGGCTGATAGAGCTTCAGATATCCGGCAAGAACAACCAGATCAACCGGATACCGGGACAGTATTTCGTTCGTGGCCGCACTGCCTGCCGCATGAAAGGCCGGATAGCCATAGCGGCGCGCCTTCTCCAAGCCTAAGGCGTTTGCCGCATTGGAGATGACAACCTGAATCTCGGCCCGCAGCGTGCCTGCCTGAATCCGCTGATGGAAGTTGTCCAGCGTCCTGCCGGAGCCGGAGAGCAGCACCGCCGCTTTCTGCATTATAAACCCTCGAAATACGGGTTGCTGGCAACGTCCACCTTGGTCAGCCAGCTGGCTATGGCTGTGTCATACGCCGAGGTGAGCTGAAAGACCTTCACAGCTAAACGGAAGCGGGTCTTGAGCGTCGTGTTCCCGTCCGCCCGCAGCTCGGCCAGCACCTGCGGATAGTCTGCCGGATCCACAATAACCGTCACATCGTGGAAATTCTTGGCCGCTGCCCTGAGCATGGTTGGGCCGCCGATGTCAATGTTCTCAATCGCCTCATCCAGCGGGCAGTTGGGATCAGCCACAGTCTTCTCAAAGGCGTAGAGATTCACCGCAATGATGTCAATCGGCTGGATGCCGTGCGCCACGCACTGCCGTTGATGTTCGGCATTGCCGCGCTGATTGAGAATGCCGCCATGCACCAGCGGATGCAGAGTCTTCACCCGCCCATCCAGCATCTCCGGGAAGCCGGTGAAGTCAGACACATCCTTGACTGACAGGCCGCTGTCGCGCAGCTTCTTGGCCGTGCCGCCGGTGGAGAGTATCTCTATGCCCAGCCCGGCCAGCTCTTTCGCAAAGCTCTCGATGCCGGATTTGTCGGTCAGGCTGATCAAAGCCCGTGCTGCTTTGTTCATGTCGTATGCTCCATATTTTTTTGTTCAAGAGATATCCTGCATAAGTCCGCAGCAAGAGTTGCGGCAGGGAGCAGTCAGGCGGCAACGAAGTGCTGCTAAGCAAAGAAAGAGTCCTGCTCGGCTGCCAAGAAATTTGGCTCGGCCGGAAAGGATTCCGGCTTGGCCAAACTGCTTTCCGGCTGAGCAGCAAAAGAGTTTGGCCGACTTCAGCTTCTTTATTGCTCGGCCAGATTTCTTTGTGGCTCAGCTGAACTTCTTTACGGCTTGGCCAAACTCCTCTTCTGCCGAGCGCAAGCTCTTGCCAAGTCGGCAGGATTCTTTTATTGCCAAGCCGAACTGCTTTGCAATCGAGCAAGAAAGGAAAAAAAACGGTTCGCTCTCCGCTGCAACCTGCTTGTTGCCTTCTGCAAGAGGTCTATATATCTGCGCGGCAGACTAAACGCAAACTGCGTCCGCAGTACTCAGTCCTTCAGAATGAACTGCCGTATCTTGCGGCGGTCGCGCTTGTCAGGCCGTCCTTCCGGGCGGGCCGACGGGCCGCCAAGCTGCTTGCGCAGCTCGCGGGCAGCCTCGCGCTTGGCTTGCGACTCCGCAGTTTCAGCGTAGAGCAGAGCCGCTTCTTTGGCCGGGCCGCGCCGTTCGCTCAAGGCCAGCACGTCTATCTCAAACAGCTCGTCTCCGCGCCTGATCTGAAGGCGGCTTCCGGCCTGCACGCTGCGCGACGGCTTGACCCGGCTGCCGTCCACTTGCACATGACCGCTGCTCACCGCTGCCGAAGCCAAGGCGCGGGTCTTGAAGAAGCGTGCTGCCCACAGCCATTTGTCAATGCGGACGGTTTGCTCTTGCTGCTGCCTGTTGTCCATGTCAGCTCCTGAGAGAGATAATCAAAAATGTGGATAAATGCAAGAGCTGCCTGCTCTGCGGCGCAGAAGAAGGCACTGCGCGGCTGCCGCCGCTGTTGACAGGGAAGGCTCCGCCCCTTATCGTGAGAAGTGTTTCACCATATCCGCAAAAACAAAGCCGGTCAAGACGGAGCTGCCGCTTTTCCGCCCCGCAGGAGCAACCGCATGAAGACACATGAGAGAATGCCTGAGCTGCTGGCCCCGGCAGGGAGCCGGGAGAAGCTGGTCACCGCGATCCATTACGGCGCAGATGCCGTCTATCTTGGCGGCGCAAACTGGAGCCTGCGCGCCAAGGCAGGCAATTTCGACCGGGCCGGACTACGCGATGCAGTCACGTATGCGCATCAGCACGGCGTGAAGGTCTATGTGACTGTGAACATCTTCGCCCACAACCGCGATCTCAATGGTCTGGAGAGCTATCTGCTCTTTCTGCGGGACGCAGGCGCGGACGCGCTGATCGTCGCCGATCCGGGCATTCTCCTGCTCTGCAAGGAGACTGTGCCAGACATGCCGCTGCATCTCTCCACCCAAGCCAACGTGACCAACAAGGCCAGCGTCCGCTTCTGGCAGGCGCAGGGCGTGAGCCGGATCAATCTCGCCCGCGAGCTGGGCTTGGAGGAGCTGCGGACAATCCGCCAGGCTGCGCCCGGCATCGGGCTTGAGGTCTTTGTGCATGGCGCACTCTGCATCTCCTATTCGGGCCGCTGCCTCCTGTCCAGCTACATGACAGGCCGCAACGCCAATCAGGGCGACTGCGCCCATCCGTGCCGGTATTCCTACAGCTTGCTGGAGGAGAAACGGCCTGGACAGTATTTCCCGGTCGAGGAGGATGAGCGCGGCACCTACATCTTCAACTCCCGCGACCTTTGTCTGCTCTTCCGTCTGCCGGAGCTGGCCGCCGCTGGGATTGATTCAGTCAAGATTGAAGGCCGGATGAAGTCTGTCGGTTATGTGGGCGCGGCAGTCAGGCTGTACCGGGCGGCCTTGGACTATGTCAAAGAGCGGCGCGAGGCCGGTGCGGCCTGGGAGGAGATCGTCTTGCCGCCCGCTTTTGCCGATGAAATCGCCAAAGTAGGCACAAGAGGCCAGACTGAGAACTTTTTCAGTTCCGCCCCTTCATCATTGGCCATGCTTTATGATAGAATGAGGGAGATTCAGCCATGCACCCCTGTCGGCATCGTGCGCGGCAGCAACCCGCTGCTGCTGGAGACGCGCAATGTGCTGGAGGCAGGCGACCAGCTTGAATATCTGGGCCGCAGGCTGGAGCCGGAGACATGCACGGTGCGGGCCATGAGCGCTGCGGACGGAGTTCCTTTGCAGCGGGCCAATCCAGGCAGCCTGATCCTGCTGACCGTTGATCCTCCGCTGGCCGACGGCGCGGAGGTCAACGCCCTGTTCCGCAAGCAGCATGACCGGCAGGCGGAATGAACAATCCTCAACACGACGAGCCATGACACGATTTCTTGACGTGCCCTTCCTTCCTGAGCCCGACTATGTCGAGTTCCTCAACAGCCGCGCCAGCCATATCGACAGTGTCCATTTCAGTCTGCCGGGTGTGCGGCGCATGGACAGCCAGGCGCATTCGCAGGCTGTTGCGAGCTTGGACGCTTTGGCCGAGCTGCTGGGCCAGCTGTCTGTTGAGAAGAAATACGTCCTGCTCAACAGCCGCTTTTACGGCCCGGCCTTTCTGACTGACCGTGAGAAACTGGGAGCCTTGACTGCCGCGCTGGCAAAATGCATTGATCAGCGGGTGATCAGCGGCATCGTCTACTGTGATCATTACCTGCTGCAAGCCCTGTCCAATGCCGCGCCAGACTTGGCCGAAGAGCTGGAAGCGGTGCCCGGCCTCAACACCATGCTCGACTCGCAGGGCAAAATCGACGCGCATCTGGCCTACATCGGCGAGACCCGCTTCCGTCCGCCGACACGGATCGTGCTGGACCGCTCCCTCAACCGCAGCCTCGGCAAGCTGGCCGAGACCGCCCGCTGGTGCCGCGAGGGCCTGCCTGACCTGAAGCTGGAGCTGGTGGGCAACGAAGGCTGTCTGCCCTACTGTCCCTACCGCGCCTCGCATGATGCCTACATCGCCTTGGACAATCTGGAGGGCAAGTCGTGCAGCCATGAGATCAACAACGTTCTCGGCTGTCGGCAGCTGCTGAAGAAGCAGCCCTACCGGATTCTTCAGTCGCCCTTCATCCGACCGGAGGACGTGGACTCCTATCTCTACGATGTGGATATTATCAAGATCAGCGGCATGAATTTGAACAGCGCGGCCTTGCGGCAGATCATCAATGCCTACATCTCCCGAAGCTGGAAGGGCAATCTGCTGGAGCTGCTCGACACTTCGCGCTGGCTGGCCTCAGAGCTGCATGTGGACAACAATGCGCTTTCCTTTGATTTTGCCAACATGCTCTCAGTCTGCAACAACCGCTGCGAAACATGCCGCTTCTGCATGGAGCTGTTCAATTCCATCTCCCATCCCCTACGGAAGGCTGCCGGGAACAACTGAGGAGGGAGCGCGATGCAGCCTTTTGAGGAGCTGCTGGAGATTTCAGCGAAAATCCACGGACATCTTTGCGCCGGACAGGTGATCGGAGTGCGGATGGCCCTGCTCGGACTGCGCCTGATCGGCATTGACGACCCTAAAGGCGCGGACCGGAAAAAACTCTACGTGATCGTGGAAATTGACCGCTGCGCCACAGACGCAATCCAGTCTGTGACTGGATGCAGCCTCGGCAAGCGTTCCTTGCGCTGGATGGATTTCGGTATCATGGCCGCCACTTTTGTCAACTTGGCAACCGGCAGTGCTGTGCGGGTCACAGCTAGGGAGGAAGCCCGCGAGCTGTCCGCCAAATACTGCCCGAAACTGACGGACAAATACGAGCGGCAGCTGGAAGCCTACCGGCTTATGCTGGAGGATGAGCTGTTTGCCGTGCAGGAAGTGCGGGTCAGCATTCCAGAATGTGACATGCCGGGCCGTCCGCTGCGCCGAGTGCTGTGCGGCCAATGCGGCGACTATGTCCAAGACTGCCGCGAAGTGGAGCGGGACGGAAAAACGCTCTGCCGGGCCTGCGCCGGGCAGCGGTATTACGCACTGCTCTGATTAATCGATTAATCAGCCCTTGTTTTTTCGGAGGGACAGCCGCAGCTTCTCTTTGCCCTTGCTGAACTGGCGCAGCGTCTCCAACAGGCTGCCGCGCAGCTCCTCCCGGCTTTGGCGGAAGCTGGTCAGTAGGCCGCCAATAGCCGCCGCTGTTTTGCCCGTTTTTGTGCGGGCAGTCTTCAGAGCGGTCAGATGGTGCGTCAGCGTTTCCTCCTGCACCGCCAAGTCGTTGTTCAGACCGAGCATGTCCTGCAAGTTTTTGAGCGAGGCGATCAGCGGCTCAAGCTCATCCTCCGCATAAAGAGAGCGGAAAAATTCCAAAGCGTAACGCAGCTTCTTGCCGTGAATGCGCACCCGATGCAGGTCTTGGTTTGAGGACTGGCTGTCAATGGCCAGTCCAGCTTCGATCAAGCGGGCAAGCTGCCTGCGGATGATTTTGTTGGCCGCTTTGTCTATACGCCTGCCGCTGCCATTGACATCCTCCTGCTCCAGATATTCCTCCCAAGCCCGCAAACTCTCCTGCTGCTGCGGCGCAGCCAGCCAAACCACCAGCTCCTGATGGGCCGCCGCCCGTTTTGCTGTCAGTTCGGTCACGAGACTTTCCAGTCCTTCATGCAGAATCTCCGGCAGCCGCGCTCTGCTTTCCTCTGTCACCAACAGCTGCACATCCAAATCCCGCACAGTGCCGCTCATCCGGCCCAGCTCCCGGAATATCTCGCTGAAGCGGATGCGGATATCCGGTTCCAGCGCGTCGCCCAGCAGGACAAGGGCTGAGCGGACACGCCGAACCGCCACCCGGAAATCGTGCAGAAATTCAATGTCAATATCATCTGTCACGCCTTGCTCATTGCGCCGCAGCATGGCCAGCAGACGGCGGCAGATGACCTTGGCCGCAGTTCGGGCATCCATGTCCGGCTCCAGCTCGACAGAAAAACTGGAGCTGTAGTCCGCAGGAGTCCGGCCCGCTGCCGCAAGCACCGTTTCAAGCCGCCTCCGGGCTGCCTGAGGGGAGGCTGCTCCAAATTTTTCCAGCCGGTTGCGGAGCCTCTTGCCCCCGCCGCGCAGCTCTGCAAAGGAGATTTTTGGCCTGGCATCGACCAGCAGGACAATTGCGGCTTTTTTTTCTTTTTTGTCGATCAGATGGAGGCTCGTGACCGTGCCGGAAAACTCGGCTTGGGGCAGCAGGGCGCGGTGCTGGAGGATGTCCGCTAGCTTCTGTCGGAGTTCCGACTCCGGCAAATCCTGCCAGAAGCGTGGAGGCGCGTCGTTGCAGGGCAGGGCAGCAGCAGCAGATATGCCAAAAAAATCTGTCAGATGGAGGCTGCTGTCCTCGGCGCAGCAGATGAGGCCGTGCTGCCAGAGCCTCCAGTCAAAGCTGTCGAGAAAGACTGTTCGGCAAGAGCTGGATGACAGTCTGCTGAGACGGCAGGATGCCGCTGCATGCGTCTTGATATTCTCCAGCAGGCGGGATTCCGGCAGGGACAAAAAAAAATGAGACGACGAGTTATTTTTTCTCATATGTGTTTTTTATAGAAATGTTCAAGCATAACTGTAATGAGTTGCATTCGATGCCCAAGCATTTTCTGAGTATCGTCAGCTCGATAGATACTATCTATTGATACAGCTGGAGCAGTGTAACTGTTTCTCCTGCAACCTTTGCGCCGCAGGGGCAGGCCGCCCTCCTCATTCCAAGGCGGACACAGGGATTCGCCCCTGCGAAATGGACAATCTGGCCAGGGCAAAGGAATCATTGTATGATGAACCTATCCCACTAATGCCTGAAAGGTGTTAAACTGCTCTCTGCAAGGAGG